>CANBQQ010000171.1 GCA_947371715.1 Flavipsychrobacter stenotrophus | reverse complement strand
AGCTTCCCATGTTCATTAGCAGGAATGGCGAAATAGCGACAACCTGTAAAAGTCTCGGGTGCCGATGATTCATCGCAATAGATATGGGAGGTGTCAGCACAAAGTATCGAGTTATAAGATTGGGTAGCACTGCTGATGCTGAGTACGTTAGCTCCGGTGCCATTGAAGACAAAGTATACCGACAAGTCAGCAGCAAATACAGTGCGCATAAGGTCGGTAGTACGTTTGGTTATATCATCAGCCCCGTATGAGCGTGCATGTCCGGTATTGGCATTGTGGAGTGCTTCCATCATTTCAGGGAGCACACCGGCATAATTATCACTTGCAAAGCTTTTCATTAAGAATCTTTTATGACGCTAAAATTAAGGGTTTTCTGTACTTTAGACACTAGAAATAACACAATGAAAAAGTACGTGTTCTTTTTACTGGCAATGGTGCTGTCAACTACGCTTTATGCGCAGCACATTACCAAAATACGCAACCTCTGGACAAGGCCGCAGGTGCATGTCTTTTTTGAGGGCTACAGGGTGTCATTTGCCATAAGGGATATTAATAAGGCGCTGGCATTATTGCGCCAGACGGGCGACAGCACACATATAAGTGTGTGCAAGCTGGATACAGCAGGTGACTATAATTATGGGCTCATGCCAGGTACTCATACCGAATACCGAGACGCCATGGAGCCATTTATTCAGGATCTGATCGGGCCGTTTCTGCTTACGGCAGGCAGAGCAGTGGTGGAGCGAGGTAAAAACAAATTCCTTAAGGAGATCATAGTTGATGTGCAAAGCACCGGTATTGGTGGTGAAACAGTCTTTGTAGAGTTCTTCGATCCTGCCAATAATAAACGTATATTCTCGGGCATGATGCCGCGTGTACTCTATGGCATGGATTTAGGTATTGATGATTAAGCAACACAAAAAAGAGGCTTCATGGATTTTGGAAAAGTGCCGGGTAACGAACTTGATCATATAGACTTTACCCTGCCTCCCGACCCGGAGACAAACAGGAGCATACTTAAGAAAGGCAAAGGCAACACAAAATTTTACATAGGCTGTCCCAGGTGGGGCATTAAAGAATGGGTAGGTAAGCTATACCCAAAAGGAACCAAAGAAAAAGATTTTCTGGCGCAATATGCCACCCAGTTCAATAGTATTGAATTTAATGGATTTTATTACAATGTGCATTCGCGTGAGCAGGTATAAAAATGGGTAAGAACAGTGCCTGAAAACTTCCTGTTCTGTCCTAAATTCACACAATCCATTACCCACTTCCGCAGGCTAAAAGATGCCAGGCACGAGGTAGATGCATTCCTCAATGTTGTCGAAGCCTTTGGCCGCCATCTCGGGCCTGTATTTCTAATGCCGCACCCACAGATGGGGCTCAACCATCGCGATGCCATAGAAGATTTTATTGCCGACCTGCCACAGGATATAGATCTGTTTCTCGAACTGCGTCATGAAGATTGGTACGACCACGATGGCGGCTATGATAAGGAGCTATACAGTTTTATGGTGAAGCAGAAGAAAGGAACCATCATCACCGATGCTTCCGGCCGTCGCGACTGTGTGCACATGCATCTAAGTACCCCGGAATGCTTTATCCGCTTTGTGGGCAACAGCCTGCACCCTACAGATTACACACGAATTGATGAATGGGTGCAACGCATCAAACATTGGATGGAGCAGGGCCTTGAAAAGTGTTACTTCTTTATGCATCAGCACGAAGAGCTCCACTCACCCGAACTGATCAAATACTTTAGTGAAGAACTTAACAAGCATGCCGGCACTAAGATTCCGCTGCCAAGGATATATGATGAAGGTAGTGCGACCTTGTTTTAATGGCCTCGGTCGGTAATGTTTAGCTTCTTTTATTGTGTAGCAGGTATTTAGGGAATGCCCAAGGAATTTATTTGTTTTACGAAGGCAAAATATTGTAGCTTTATTTTTTCTTTATAAACCTATGAGAGAGGGACAATTTATAAAACGCAACCTTGACAGGTGGCGATCTTACCAGGAGCCAACAGATGATCCGGATGAGATAGCCAGGCATTTTACGTATCTGGTAGATGATCTCTCGTACGCCAAGACCTTTTATCCCAAAAGCAATACGATAAGGTATATCAACAGCATGGCTGCCAATATATACCTGTCGATCTATAAGAATAAAAAAGAGAAGAGTAATCGGTTCGTAACTTTCTGGACCACAGAATTGCCGCTGGCGGTGAGGCGCAATCATCGCATACTGCTTTACGCCTTCTTATTTTTTCTCTCGTTCATCCTTATAGGCGTGTTCTCTGCCTACCTCGATCAGATTTTTGTAAGGGCTGTGCTTGGAGATAGCTATGTGGATATGACCGAGCAAAATATTGCTAACGGCCATCCGTTTAATGTTTATGCCGGAGAGAATGAGTTTGTAATGTTTTTATACATAGCTTTTAACAACATAAGGGTAGCATTTCTTACCTACTTCTTTGGCATTACCGCCGGACTGGGCACTGTTTATTTGCTGTTTAAAAATGGATTGATGGTGGGTGTGTTTGAGTATATGTTCTTCCATCATAATTTAGGTTTCAGGTCGGTGTTGGTAATATTTGTACATGGTACGCTGGAGTTATCATCGATAGTCATAGCAGGAGCCGGCGGGCTGATGCTGGGCAATGCAATGCTGTTTCCTAAGACGTATACCAGAATGCAGTCTCTAAAGACGGCAGCGAAGGATAGTGTCAAGATCATGATATCGCTGATACCCATATTTATTGTCGCGGCATTTTTTGAAGGCTTTGTGACCCGGCATACAGATATGCCTGTGTGGCTGAGCCTTGCTATATTGATATTGTCTGCCAGCTTCATAACCTGGTACTATGTTATTTACCCTATAAAAGTGAGCAAGAGGAATGCCCAAACGGTTTAATTCATTTTTTATATCGCTGTTATGTTTGTTCATTGTCTTTGCATCGCTGCAGGTAAGAGCAAGTGAATCTGCCTCGACGGTAGTGCAACCGCAGTGGCAGGAGATGATCAGGGATAAGGACTTTGGTTATAAGAATGAGTTGGAGAAGAAAGAAGTGGTGAAGAATAGTGATCCGGGTGTATTTGAGAAAATACTAAAGAGTATTGCTGAGTTTCTGGGTGATAAAGATGTGTGGCGGTTGATATGGATACTCCTGGCGGGAGTGGCGGTGTACGTGGTTTACAAACTACTGCTGAGTAATGAAAATATTCTCTTCAGCAGGAAGAAAAAAGTGTTGCCCACTGGAGCAACGGAAGGTGATGAACAAATGGGCATATCTGATTGGGAGGCATTGCTGCAAAAAGCAGTAAGTAGCAATGATCTGAAACTGGCAGTGCGCTATAGCTATATGTGGTTGTTGCAGATGCTACAGGAAAGTGAATTGATCAGGTACAGGGAAGATAAGACCAACTTTGAATACTATAAAGAACTGCAGCACACAGCCTATAAGCAGTCATTCAAGCAAATATCAAGACAGTATGAGTATGTGCACTATGGTAATTACCCGCTAAGTGCCACCAGTTACAACCAGTACATAGATCTGTTCAATAATGTAAAAAAGCAATTGGGCAGATGAGGAAATATACGTGGTACATATCGTTCCTCTGCCTTGCTTTGCTTTCCCTGAGCAGCTGTAAGGATCAATTGGAAAAAGAGAAGTGGAAGGTCACATTGAAAAAGGATAGTAAGAAGCCCTACGGTACTTACCTGGCCCATAATTCATTGAAGTTGTTTTTCCCGAATGCCGATGTAAAGGACTTGAGCAGTACCATGCAATTCGGCACTATGGAGGATGGCATGATGTACAATTCGAACGGTACGAGCCTGATGATATTGACGGGGCTAAGGTTCAATGTATCGGAAAAGGAATGGGCACAACTGCAGGCGTTTGCAAGAGAGGGCAATGAGCTGGTTATTTTCAGCAGCTATTTCGATAGGAAGATATTGAAGAGTTTTAACCAGATGAAGCAAGGGGGCGGCGAAGAAGCTATTATTTTTGATGCTCAACAATTAACTGAAAATAAGCGCATACTTAGCTTGCCCGGGAATATGGTAAGCAGGTTTGGCCATTCGGGCAGATCGCTGAACGGTTATTTTGATGATCTGAGCGGGGCTTATTCTCATGGAGCAAATATAAAACAAGCTATTGAGCAGAGTGAGGCGGATACGGCGGTTGCCGCGACCGATACTACCTCAACATTGTATAGTCAGGGTGCAGAGGATACTACTGTTACCACTGATTCTGTAATATCAAATGCAGAATTTGAGGCGGAAGCCAATCAATATGATGAAGATGTTTCTTATACACTATCTGATACATTGAGTTATGCAGATGGTAAGCCCAATTGCTTAAAAATAGCAGTTGGCAGAGGGCATATAACATTACATGCTGCACCGCTGGTGATGAGTAACTACTTCCTGCTGCAGGATAACAACATTAATTACCTGGCATCAATCTGGGGTACATTTCCTAAAGATGTGAACAAGATATACTGGGATGATTTCCTTATCCACACAGGTATTGAGACATCGTCGAATACATTATGGAATTATGAGTCGACACGCTGGGCATTGTTACTGGCTTTTTTTGTTGCCTGTGTTTATATATTGTTCCAGATGAAACGCAGACAGCGCATAGTGCCCATAGTAGCGCCATTGCGGAATGATTCGGTATCATTCGTAGAGACAGTAGGCCGTCTATATTACAACACCGGCAATAACAGCAACCTGGCAGAGAAGATGGTGCAGCAGTACCTGGAATGGGTGCGTATGAACTGCTATCTGAATACCAGCAGGTTGAATGAAGAATTTGTGCAACAGCTGGCTATGAAAACCGGGAAGCCGATAGATATGGTAAATGAACTGATAAATATGGTGCATGAAGTAAGGCTGGGCACAGCAATAATTGATGATGCCTATCTTTATCAGCTATACAGGGCCATTCAACAATTTTATACAAACGAAAAGTAAACGCTACAGATAATGGAAGACTTAGAATCGAACACTATACCACAGCATGATGCCGGTCCGCTATCTGAGATGATAGAACTGGTGCAGGAGCGTATACACAAGGTGATAGTCGGGCAAAATGATATGGTGGAGCAATTGCTTGCCGGACTGCTTGCCGATGGTCATATACTTATTGAAGGTGTGCCGGGTGTGGCCAAGACGCTTACTGCCAAAATGCTGGCAAAGCTGATCAATACCCGCTTTGCGCGTATACAATTTACGCCCGACCTTATGCCAAGTGATGTCTTGGGAACGAGTGTGTTGAATCAGCAGGCGGGTTCTTTCCAGTTCAGGGCAGGGCCGGTGTTCAGCAATATTGTACTGATAGATGAGATAAATCGTGCCCCTGCCAAAACACAGGCGGCCCTGTTTGAGGTGATGGAAGAAAGGCAGGTGACGATAGATGGACAGACGCATAAAATGCAGAGTCCGTTTATGGTGATAGCTACGCAGAATCCGATAGAGCATGAAGGTACTTACCGCCTGCCTGAAGCACAGCTGGACAGGTTTATGATGAAGATAGTGGTAGGCTATCCCACACTTGAGGAAGAGATACAGATACTGGAGCGACATGATGAAAGCATAATGGCCGACTTGCTCAGCAGTCTGGAGCCTGTTATTACTCCTGACATGTTGCTGAATGCAAGGCAGGTGATACGCAGTGTGCATATAGAATCTAAGCTTGTAGCTTTTATAGCCCGGATAGTATATGAGACGCGTAATGATAGAAGCATATACCTTGGTGCATCGCCACGAGCATCGATCGCTATGATGCAGATCGCAAAGGCATTTGCGGTACTGAAGGGTAGAAACTTTGTGATACCTGAAGATATATTGCAGGCTGTGAATCCAGTTTTGCGTCATCGTATAAGCCTGACACCGGAAAGGGAAATGGAAGGGGCTACTACAGATGATGTACTGAAAGAGGTAATAGGGAGATTGGAGATACCGAGATAATCTAATGGCTGAATTGCGCAATGGCTTAATGGCTCAATTGATTTAATGTGGAGGAATGTGGAGGAATGTGATGGAATGCGACAATAATAAAGAAGTAAGAGAATATAAATGGGAACGATAAGAAAATACATAGGCGATCTGCAGATCAGCAACAGGTGGTACTTGATGCTGAGTAGTTGTGTGGTATTGTTCTTTGTGTCTTTCTTTTTTACGTTTCTGTTCAGGCTGGTGTTTACTGTTACTATGCTTGTATTCTTCTTTACTGTTGTTGACTATGTGCTGTTGTTTTTTATGAAGGGCGGCGTAACGGGGCATCGCGAGATGGCTTCGAGGTTCAGCATAGGGGATGATAATGAGGTGGTCATTCAGATGGAGAATGAATATCCTTTTAAAGTGCATGGCTTTCTTATTGATGAGTTGCCGGTGCAATTCCAGGTAAGGGATTTTCATCTGGATATTGCTATTTCGCTGCAATCGAAAGCAGTGGCTAACTACAACCTGAAGCCACTGAGCAGAGGGGAGTATCATTTTGGTGATCTTATTTGCTATGTGTCCAGTCCGCTGGGACTGTTACAGAGGCGCATAATACTGGCTGAACCTGAGATGGTGAAGGTGTATCCTGCCTTCCAACAACTGAAGAAATACCAGTTACAATTTATGGCTACTAATACACAAACGGTAGCCGGGCTGAAGAAGGTTCGCAGGCTGGGGCATAGCCTGGAGTTTGAAAAGATAAAGGACTATGTGCCGGGCGATGATGTGCGTACTATAAACTGGAAGGCGACCGCGCGCAGCAACAGCCTGATGGTAAATACATTTACAGACGCGCGTCAGCAGCAGATCTACTGCCTGATAGATAAGGGGCGCAACATGAAGATGCCTTTTGAAGGGATGACGTTGCTCGACTATTCTA
>CANBQQ010000170.1 GCA_947371715.1 Flavipsychrobacter stenotrophus | reverse complement strand
TATCATGTAATACACCAATTTTAGCTGTTACAGTAACTTCTCCGATTTTAATTTTTTCGAGTCCTGCAGCAATTGTTACACTCGTACCAAAACAAGCCGACCAGGCTGCTGCGAAAAGTTGTTCCGGATTGGTTGCGCCACCTGCACCTCCCATTTCTTTTGGAAATCTGATATCGACATCCAATAGACCGTCTGATGATCTTGCGTGACCATTACGACCTGCTAAGGTTGTCACTTCTGTTTCATAAACTTTTTCCATTTTTAAATTGTTTTAAAATGTTTATTTTTGTACTTGCAAATCACAAGTGCAAATATAAAAGCATTTACTTGTAAAATGCAAGTAAATAAAAAAATATTTTTTATGGAGGATAAAAAAAAGGTAAGATCGAACTGTGGAGTATCCCTGTCATTGGATATTATTGGGGATAAATGGTCACTATTAATTGTTAGAGACTTAGCTTTTTTAGGCAAGGATACCTACGGAGATTTATTAAAGATGGAAGAAGGAATAGCTACCAATGTTTTAGCGGATAGGTTAGTAGTTTTAGAAAAAGCAGAGATAATTACTAAGGAAATTTTTGTGGGAAGTAAGTCAAAATTTAAATATAGACTAACCGAAAAGGGAATTGATCTATATCCAATTATAATGGAGATTATGTTTTGGGGTAGCAAATACTGCGAAGTAAAGCCAGAACAAATAGGGATTGCTAAAATGACTAAACAACAGCGGGACGCGTTTACGAAGGATGTTATGAAGAAGCGACATAAAGAGTTAACTGAAAGGAGTTAGCATTATATTTAATGTAATTACCTGGTGAATTGTATAGCGGTCATGAACAAAACAGTTCGACAGTTGTCCCACTTCCCAATTGAAATTCAAAAGCGCAACAGCAACGTTGGGCTTTTTTATTACCCAACCAAATTCGCTCTAACTTACCAAATTACTTTACAATTTCACTAGCTTTGACCTCAACAATTTATCGTTGATTACCCATGCCTTTTATCTGTACATTCCAGCTCAACAATGGAGCAATTAGCGCAAACGATGAAGTAGTATTCAAGCAATATATCGATGGTTCTTTTGGCGCATATCATAGTCACAATGTGCCAATAGCTGAGGTGGTGGTAAATGGTCGATCAGCATTCATTTATAGTAACGGTCCGGGATTCCCGTCCACTCCGGGAAAATTGGAGCCGGGTGATCTCATTACTCCCGAAACAAAGATCGCCTATTTCGCCGCAGATGGCGAAGATATCCCTTATGGACGACCGTATGCTGTTATTCATTTCGATGAAGTGATCAGCAAATAATTGTTTAACTTTCAATGACAGGTCCGGTAGATTATCTTCCAAACCTGTAAATAAGTAAATTCGGTTGTTCCAACAAACATTTGATCAGCAACAAAAGCTTTGTTTATGAAATTGATCGCGCGCATTGCTCTTATTCTGCTATCAACAGGTATCTTCCTTTTGCCTGATGGATATTGCCAATCTAAGTCCTCGACGGCTAAAACGGCCCACAGGTCGGACAGAACAAATAGATCCAATCATACGACTGACCACACAGCAGCCTATGTGAATGCCATTAGTGAGTATATCAAAGCTGTGTACGTGAATGGTGTTGCACGCCCCGACACTTTGTTCATCGGCAAGAATGTTGATATGCCCAACATTAAGTTGCCGAACTCTATAGAAGGCATAACTACAGTATTGATAACTAGTGAGGCCGCACAAAACAAGTTGTCTTATCGTAAGTCTCTGGAGTACCTGAACGTGGTAGGGTGGCCGGAGCGTGACAAGTCCGAATTCATTATTGTGAGGTTCAATGAGTTTAAGCCACAGCATAATTGTACTATTCATTTTAAACGGAATGCAAAAACAAGGCAAATGGAACTGGAAGGCCTAACCTTTCAGTATATATACGGGCAGAAAATAAAGTAGAGTATGTGCTCTTGAAACGTGTTGGTTTTTTTGTGTTTCCGGCAGCTTTATTTCAGTGATGCCCGATGAAAAATAAAATCTAATCGGGCATCGGGTTGTGGTTAATTGTTTGATTTTCATGTGTTTGTGATTTTGGGTTATGCCCGATAAAATGAGAGCGAGAGCGGAAGGGCGGAGAGCGGTGTCTAAAAGAGAACCGGCCCGATGCGAGACTGCTTCGTTCCCTGCAGTGACCCCTTAGCGAAACTAAAGAGAACCGGCCCGATGCTTCAAAGATTGTCGCGGTTCGAGGGCCTCACCGTGACAATCTTTGACGATGCTTTATGAGCGTTGCTTATAATATGCCCGATGAAAAATAAGATCTAATCGGGCATGGATTTTGGTTTAATTGATTGATTTTCATGTGTTTGTGATTTTGGGCTATGCCCGATAAAATGAGAGCGAGAGCGGAAGGGCGGAGAGCGGTGTCTAAAAGAGAAACAGTCGTATGCGAGACTGCTTCGTTCCTGCCAATGACAGAGTACAGATAGTGACCGAAAACGAATACGTCCAAACGTGAGATTGCTTCGCGAAGGGCTCGCAATGACACGCCTCTTTTTGCTTTCTGTCATTGGATTATGATTGCGGGGCAATCCGAATAACTCCTCGCAATGATACGCCTCCTTTTGCTTTCTGTCATTGGACACTGATTGCGGGGCAACCCAAATAAATTCTCGCAATGACCAACCTGGGAGAAGTTTTACAAAAGGGATAGTTGTAGCCGAGCCCAATCAGGTGTAAATTAATACCCAAAATTGAGTTTGAAAAATAAAGATATTCACATTGGAATGGCCGAATGGCTTAATTGCTCAATGGCTCAATTAGTTAGGAGTGGTTACTTGAAGTGTTGTATATTTTTAGTTGTTATGAAATGTGAGTGGATTATATCTTATTTTTTCATTTCCTACTTAGTAAGAAGGGCTCTATACTTCTTTATTTGTGATATAATTGTTACATTGCATCATTGTTATTATAATCAATAAACTATTTTGCATATGTATTTTAATGGTACAAAATGCCAACTGCTCTTATTCAGTTGTTTATTATCGGTATCTGCCCTTGCTAAAGACGTGAAATCACTAAATGCAGGTGGTTTGCAAAAGCCACTTTGCTTTGTAGAAAATAAAGGACAGGTGCTGGATGAGAACAATCATTCCCGCAAAGATGTTCAGTTCAAACTGGCAGGAAAGGGATTGAACCTGTATATAGGCGATGGCCAGTTGCACTACCAGTTCAGGAAGGTAGACGCTCGTAAAGACGCGCCACTGATCACTTCCTACAACATGGACGTAGCGCTAATAGGCGCGGATCCGCATGCAAAAGTAGTAGCCACTGACAAGCTTGATTACTTTGAGAATTATTACCTTTCTCAGACCGGCCAGCAGGGCTTTACGGTAAATGCATATAGCAAGGTTACTTATGCCAACGTATATCCAAACATTGACTGGGTGCTTTACCTTAACGATGGTAAGGTGGAATATGACTTTGTGATCCGCGAAGGTGGCAATCCAAAAGATATTAAGATACAGTACAACGGTGCTACCGACCTTGTTGCGACTGCTAACGGCGGCATTCTTGCCAAAACACCAATGGGTGATGTAACAGAAGACAAGCTCTATGCCTTTGAAACGAAGACAGGCAAAAATGTACCTTCTAAGTACGTAGTAAACGGCAACATGGTAAGCTTTGAGACCGGTAATTACAATGGTTCATTAACAATAGATCCATACCTTACCTGGAGTACTTATTATGGCGGTAGCGGAGAGGATGTGGTAACTGCTGTAAAAGTTAGTACAGGTGCTAACATTTATGCGGTAGGCTATACAGCTAGTGCTAATCTGCCTGTTTCTACTGTAGGTGGCCCGGTGACACTTTATCAGAATACTTTCGGTGGATCTTATGACGCGTTTTTGGTGAAATATAATTCTGCGGGAACAGTTCAATTTTCCACCTACTTTGGTGGTGCCGGAGCGGACATGGGAATGGGTCTGGCTCTCGATTTTGCGGGTACTGGTGTATTTGTTGGTGGTCATACCACTACTACGGGTACAACTTTCGCCATACCATTCGGAACTTGTTTTCAGAATGTGAACAATGGTGGTGCTGATATGTTTTTGGCCAAGTTTACCAATAACGGAGCATTGTCATGGTCAACTTATCTTGGTGGTTCAAATGATGATAAAGGTCTCACTATTATGTGCGATAGTGCTGCCAGCAGCAATGTATATATAGGTGGTTATTCTCAAAGTGCTGATATCGTTACTACTGATGGTACAGTGTTGAATGGCGCTCAGGATGGTTTCCTTGCTAAGTTTACCAATGGTGGTACAAACGTCTGGACCACTTATATGGGTGGTGAAGGTGATGACCAGATCAATGGTATTGCTGTAAACAATAATAATTTCGTAGTAGCTACCGGACAAACAAACAGTACATTGAACATTGCATCTGCAGGTGCTTACCAGACAACTTTGGATGGCACGCAGGATGGATTTCTTGCTTACGTGAGAACTAACCTTGCTGCTCCTCAGATCCTTTGGAGTACTTACCTGGGTGGTAGTGCAGTAGACTTAGGCAATGGTGTAATATCTGATTACTTACACAACATCTATGTTACCGGTACAACCGCAAGTGCTAACGCAATTGCATCAGGTACTTCTTTACCAAGCACAAACGCCGGTTTCCAGGATGCATTCTTAATGAAATTCTCTGCTGCCGGTGTTAAGAACTGGGGTACTTACTTTGGTGGTGTGAACAATGACAATGGTAATGCCGTTTGCACTGATCAGTTTGGCAATATAACTATTGCAGGTGGTACCAGCAGCTCAGGTATTGCGACTGCGGGTGCATTTCAGACAGGTTTGAGTGGCGCTACTGATGCGTTTGTAGCTAAGTACAATGTTCTAGGCCAGAAATTGTATTCTACTTATTTTGGCAAAACAGGTACTGACTTTGCTAATGCTATCGCTTCCGACCCTGGTGTTACACCTGCTAATGCTTCAGCTATCATATTAGGTGGTATGACCACCAGCCCAACCAATATCAATTCAGGTGCAGCGGCACAAGCAACCTACGGCGGTGGTACTTCTGATGGCTTTGTAACTAAATTTGGCAGAGACACTATCGTTAGTTTCCGCCAGATATTTATGGATACGCTGCTTTGCGCGGGTTCTTCCATTACTGTTCATGATACAGTTAACTATACCTTTGGTACAGGTAATATCTTCAGGGTGCAGTTGTCTGACGCTACAGGTAGCTTTGCAGCTCCTGTTGTGATAGGCTCTGTTACTTCATCTACGTTTGGTGCTATACCTGCTATCATTCCTGTCGGAACAGTGGCAGGTACAGGTTATCGCATCCGTATAGTGTCTACCAACCCGGTGACCACATCGGTTGATGATAATATCGAGATCAATATTGTAACTACACTGCCAGCTACAACGGTTACTGCCAATTCACCGGTGTGTGTGGGTCAAACGATCAACTTTACTGTAACAGCGCCTTATTCAGTGAATGGTTACTCATGGTCTGGCCCTGCAGGGTTTACTTCTACATTGCAGAACCCTTCTATACCATCTGTTACCACTGCTAATGGCGGTACTTATTCTGTAACCGTTACACATGCCAATAACTGCCCGGCTTATATCAATACAGTGCCAGTACTGGTAAATTCATTTATTCCGCCTACACCATTGGATAGCTCTAACGCTCCGCTGTGTGCAGGTAGTACTTTGCAGTTGTTCGCTAACCCTAACTTCTCAGGTATATTCACGTATCATTGGTCTGGTCCGGGCGGTTTCAGCTCTAACCTGCAAAACCCGGTTATCCCGTCAATATCTTACGCAGATACCGGTTTCTATTACCTTACAGATACATTGGATGCATGTCCTTCTCTGAGGGATTCTATCCACATCGTTATCAATCCTACAGACACACCAAACATTGTGATCACAGTAACTCCTGATGATACAGTTTGTGTAGGTACGACTTTCCATTTCCATGTGGCGGTAACCAATGGTGGTTTCTCACCACAGTACCAGTGGTTGTATGGTCCTACTTACCCAATAGTAGGCGCTATATTTGACAACTATGCATCAGCATCGCTGGCCAGCGGAGCTAACATAAGCTGCGTATTGACCAGCAATATTGCCTGCCCTGACAAGCCACATGATACAAGTAATATCATAGTAGTAACTGTATTGAATAATACACCTGTGGTGAGCATTACATCTACCGCTACGTCGGTATTGGTAGGTTCTACAGTAACCCTTACCGGTTATGCATCAGGTCCATCTATAGTGGGTTATGTTTGGTATGTAAATGGTGTGGTAGTGCCAGGTGCTACGACTACTACGCTTGTACTGAGCGGCCTCACACACAGTGACACAGTAAGAATGGAAGTACTGAGCACAGGTATCTGCGCAAGTCTTGGTGTAAGTAATACGATCATTGTACATGTAGGTACTGTAGTAGTCAACACTGTTCCTGAATTCAGCGCGATAGAAATGTTCCCTAACCCTAACAATGGTAGTTTCGCCATCAAGGGTCAGCTGGATAATATAGCAGACGGACAGGCGAGTGTACAGGTAACCAACGCTATCGGTCAGGTTGTCTATATCTCAGAAGCTACGATCGCCAACGGGCAGCTAGACAAGTCTGTAGATATGTCGAACGTGCCTGCGGGTATCTACCTGCTGCGCCTGAATAAGGATGGCGCAAGCAAGGTGTTCAAGTTTGTAAAAGAGTAAAACACACATCACTAATTCATAGCAAAGCGCCCCGGGTATCGGGGCGCTTTTTTTGTGGAGTTGGTTGGTTTTGTTTATTGATACCAGTTAGATATTTAACCATCAAAAACCGCCATAGCTACAATTGTTCCGCCAATCCCGACCTTTGGTTAGGATGGGCAGGTGCGGCCCCTGCGGGCAATGACATTAAGTTAAGAGCAATTCGCTTAATCAGACATCCGA
>CANBQQ010000169.1 GCA_947371715.1 Flavipsychrobacter stenotrophus | reverse complement strand
ATCAGCAAGGAAGAACTCTACCGCAATACCTGGAGCCCGCTAAGGGAAAAATATCCCGACGGCAACATTGATATAACCATAGCTGAACTGCTTGACTACACCGTTTCAAAGAGCGATAATAATACCTGCGACATTCTTTTTAAACTGGTGAAAGGAACCTACCCGACAAACAAATACATACACAAACTGGGCGTAAATAACATTGACATTGTAGCTACCGAACTGCAGATGGGCAAAGGCTGGGGAGTACAGTATACCAACTGGACCACACCTTCGGCAATGACCGACCTACTCTATCAGCTATACACCGGCAAATGCCTTTCACCCGGAAGTACTCAATTCCTTATGAAGCTGATGACAGAATCTGCCAATAGCGACAAACGGATAAAAGGGCTGCTACCTGCGGGCACCACCGTCGCCCATAAAACCGGCACCTCCAACACCAGCGCCGGTGGCATTACCGCCGCCGTAAATGACCTCGGCATTATCACCCTGCCCAATGGCAAACATCTGGCAATAGCAATTTATTTGTCTGATACGAAAGAAAAAAGTACTGAGGCGGAGCATGTGATAGCGGAGATTGCAAAGGCGGTGTATGATGAGTATGCAGGTAAGTAAATTGGTAAATATCGAATTACAATCCTTGAAAATAAATGTCATGGTGAGCCGCGCCGAACCACGACATTTATTTTTCACCGGCGGTAGGTCCTAAAACGAATACGTCCGCTTGCCCATTGTCATGGTTCGTCCTTCGAGAACCTCAGGATGACACTCACCACGACAATGGGAGACAGAGAAGCCCCGCATTGCGGGGCTTCTTATACTTTGGTCAGTTATTAATTAAGCTTCCATGTATGACTCAGTAGGCTCACAAGTACATACCAGGTTACGATCGCCGTAAGTGTCGTTGACACGGGCTACGCTTGGCCAGAACTTGTTGTTCCTTACATATGGTAAAGGATATGCTGCCTGCTGACGGCCATAAGAATGGTTCCACTCATCAGCGGTAACTACAGCCTGTGTGTGTGGTGCATTCTTCAGCGGATTGTCAACGCGGTCCATCTTACCTTCTTCTATAGCGCGGATCTCAGCACGAATACCCAGCAATGCATCGCAGAAACGATCCAGTTCAGCCTTGTCTTCGCTCTCTGTAGGCTCTATCATAATAGTACCTGCCACAGGGAAGCTCATAGTAGGTGCGTGGAAACCGTAGTCTATCAAACGCTTAGCCACATCAGATGCTTCAATTTCCGCGCTCTTCTTGAACGGACGAAGATCTACAATGAACTCATGCGCACATGTACCACCGCTGCCGGTATACAATATGTCAAAATCGTTCTGCAGACGGGCACGCATGTAGTTGGCATTCAGTATAGCATACTCTGTAGCCATGCGCACGCCAACTGGTCCCAGCATACGGATGTATGCATAAGAGATGAGCAGGATGCTTGCAGAGCCATAAGGTGCCGCAGATACCGCATGCTGTGGTTTGTCGCTACCTTCAGCCCACTCAGCATGGCCCGGCAGGAATGGCGCCAGGTGCTTACGCACGCAGATAGGCCCCATGCCCGGTCCGCCACCACCATGTGGTATAGCAAACGTCTTGTGCAGGTTGAGGTGACAAACGTCGGCACCTATAAGACCCGGAGCAGTTAAGCCAACCTGGGCATTCATATTGGCACCGTCCATGTATACCTGTCCGCCATAGCTGTGTACTATTGCAGTAATGTCTTTTACAGTTTCTTCATAAACACCGTAAGTACTTGGGTAAGTGATCATGATACCTGCCAGGTTAGCGGCGTGTTGTGCTGCTTTCAGCTTCAGGTCTTCTACATCAATATATCCATTCTCCAGTGCCTTTACTACCACTACTTTGTAGCCTACCATTACCGCACTTGCAGGGTTGGTGCCGTGTGCAGAGATAGGAATAAGGATGACATCGCGGTGGCTGTCACCACGGCTCTCGTGGTAACCACGAATGGTCAACAGACCGGCATACTCGCCCTGTGCACCACTGTTTGGCTGCAGGCTGCATGCGTCAAATGCGGTGATCTCGCAGAGGTAAGCCGACAGCTCATTGGCCATCTGCTCATAACCCAATGTCTGATCTTTTGGCTGGAACGGGTGCATCTTGCTCCAGTTAGCCCAGCTCAGTGGCATCATCTCAGAAGCTGCATTCAGCTTCATGGTGCATGATCCCAATGATATCATACTGGTGTTCAGACTAAGGTCCTTATTCTCCAGCATCTTTATGTAACGCATCATCTGCGTTTCGCTGTGATGCGCGTTAAATACGTGTTGCGTCAAAAACTCGCTGGTACGGGTCAATGATGTTGGAATGTGTTCCAATATCATTTCCTCATCCAGGCTCAGAGATACTGTAGCATCAATATCAATGAAGATGCTCATAATGTTCATCAGGTCATTGGCAGTTGTTGTCTCATCCAGAGATACTCCTACTACATTACCCGGGTGGTAACGGAAATTAACACCATGTGCTTCTGCCTTGGTGCGGATCACATCAGCATCATTCACCATTACGGCAATAGTATCAAAGAAGTTTTTGCTGTACAGCTTAAATCCTGCGGCTACCAAAGCATCGCCCAAAGCCTGTGTCAATGCAGCTACACGCTTAGCTATTCTTGTCAATCCATCAGGACCATGATATACGGCATACATAGCAGCCATGTTGGCCAGCAATGCCTGCGCGGTACAGATATTAGATGTTGCTTTTTCTCTTTTGATGTGCTGCTCACGTGTCTGCAGTGCCATACGCAATGCACGGTTGCCCTGTGCATCTATGCTGATACCGATGATACGGCCGGGGATCTGGCGCTTGAAATCATCCTTAGTTGCAAAGAACGCGGCGTGCGGACCACCAAAGCCCATTGGCACACCAAAACGCTGCGCAGTACCCAAAGCCACATCAGCACCCAACTCACCCGGAGGGGTAAGCAAAGTAAGTGCCAGCAGATCGGTAGCCATAGCCACATAACCACCCGCTTCATGCATGGTGTTGATGAAACCTCGGTGATCTTCAATGCTACCCTTAGCATCAGGATACTGTATCAATGCACCAAAGTAAGTAACATCAATATCAGCAATTCTGTAGTCGCCAAATACTACTTCTATACCCAGCGGTGTAGCACGGGTTACCACTACATCCTTGGTCTGTGCAAATACATCATGATCTACGAAGAACTTAGGGCGGGTAATATTATTATCGTCTTTATTCAGCGTGTGGAAGAACATAGCCATTGCCTCAGCAGCAGCAGTTGCTTCATCCAGCAGAGATGCGTTGGTCAGCGGCAGACCCGTAAGATCGCATACCATAGTCTGGTAGTTCAGCAAGCTCTCCAGGCGACCTTGAGCGATCTCAGCCTGGTACGGAGTGTACTGAGTGTACCATCCCGGGCTTTCAAATATGTTACGCAGTATTACGCTCGGTGTGTGCGTATCGTAGTAACCCTGACCTATGTAGTTCTTAAAAACCTTATTCTTATCAGATATAGCCTTTACCATCGTCAGGTAAGCAGCCTCACTCATTGCCCCAGGCAGCGCCAGCTGGTGATCCATACGGATAGCTGCAGGCACAGTGCGCCCAATCAATTCTTCCATGCTGCCAATACCTATCGTATTCAGCATTTCCTTAGTATCATTCTCATTCGGGCCTATGTGGCGACCGGTGAATTCTGCACTCTGAACAGAAAATAAATTCATATCTCTAAAGTTAAATTGACTACCTATTGTAAAAAGTTGCCCAAAGTTAATCGGATACCTCGGATTTGCAAAAAAGACACCCTATGATATAAATCAATAGGCAAGTGGGGGAAATGCATATAATATCTATTTCTGGTAGGCACTGTTGTGGAAAATTGGGAACAAGTGAATGAGGGGATAGAACTGGTAAATAATGTGATTGGTGGTTTCTAATTGGAAATGGAAAGCAATTTTTATTTCAAAGACGTCATTTACATTAGCCGGTCTTTGCGAGCCCTTCGCGAAGCAATCTAGTATCGGGTGAGCGCCCTTTCGTATTATAAATTTTCAACACATCGCCGAGTACGTCCCGCTACCAGATTCCTTCGTTCCCTACCTACCTGCAGACAAGCTCGCAAAGACCAGCAAAATGGGGGATGTTCTGCACCGAGTACGTCCCGCTACCAGATTGCTTCGTTCCTCGCAAAGACCAACTAAATTAAAGCTATTAGCAACGAGTACGTCCCGCTACTAGATTGCTTCGTTCCTCGCAAAGACCAACCCGATGAATAAAAAACGACCTGAACAAATGCACCAAATTACTAGAACACATGTAAACGAGCTCCGGGACTAAGCCACTCCCAAAAAGTGGAAGAACCCATGAAAAAAGTGGAAGAAAGTGGAAGTTTCGTGAAATTTGTTAAATCACCCCAAAACCCTTTTCCACAGTGCATTTCAACCAAAACCCCCAAAATAAAACTTCCGCAAACACAAAAAAACTTCCACTTTCTACAACCCCACAAACTGAGCAGCCCTGAAAGGGCTAATAATGTTAGCCTGGGGTTTTAACCCTAGGCAATACAAATTAATCACTAATCTAAACCATCCCCTACCATGACATCACCCCAACTCAAAGAACAAGCCCGCAGGCTCTTCTATCAGTCCAAACTCTCCCGTCCGCAGATTGCTGCCATTGTTGGTGTCACACCACGCACCCTCTTTGATTGGATCCGCGAGGGCGACTGGAAGAGCGCCCGCAACACCGCAGCCAATGCACCTGCGCTCATTACCGAGCAGTACTACAACCAGCTCAACGCTATTAACCAAACCATTAAAGAACGTCGCGACCGCCCCTACCCGACCAAAGACGAAGCCGAGATCATGCGTAAACTCAGCTTGACCATCAAACAAATAAAACTCAGGCACAACGTTGCCGATACTACCGAGATATTTACCCTGTTCTCCAACTATCTGAGAAAAACTAAACCCGATCTGCTGCAGCATATGCTCAATAGCATGAGTAGCTATCTCTACACGCTCCGCCCCGATCCTGCAAAGACCATTACAAACCAATTCGAGGCCGAACAGGAATCCCGCACCGATTGGGAACAATACATCAACGAGCTCGAAGTCCAGGACGACCTCGACGAGATACACGATACCGTTGCAAAATATGCAGATCAGATGGCCCTCCAAAAAGAAGTACTGCTATAGTCATGATTCGAAACATTTTCCAACCTTACCTCTGAATGATCAAGCTCTGAAAGAGTGACATAAACAGCGAGGGGTTTCAACTCATAAGTGTTCGAAACGTGATAAAACAGGTCTGAAATACCGAAATATAATAGCCCGGGGTGTAGCCCCTGGCTATTAAAAAAGGAAGTGATCCTAGCCCTGTAAGCCTGCCTGCTGGTAGGCAGGGGCGACATAACCTTTTCAATAGCAGTAAACAAATACAGTGATTATCTAACTAACATGTAATCCTATTTAGGGGCGAGCCACAAAAAAATAGGAAGTAAAAAGTGGAAGAACCCATGAAAAAAGTGGAAGAAAGTGGAAGTTTAGTGAAATTTGTTAAATCACCCCAAAACCCTTTACCACAAAGCCTTTCCGAAGAAATACCTCAAATAAAACTTCCGCAAACGCAAAAAAACTTCCACTTTTATATTACCACACAGAATAGAAAAATCCGATCTGGATAACAATGAATAAGCTTCAGGGTTATGTCACTTCATATATCTCCATTTGCAAGATGGCTTCGTTCCTCGCAAGACACGTTGGTGTTTGGGTTGTTTGGAATATGAAGCAAATACTAATGTTGTTGAGATATGCTAAAAATACTAAAGCCGCTCGGTGAGCGGCTTTAGCGGGGATCATTTCTTCTTTGTTGTTTTAGCCGGAGGCTTAGTTGTTACTTTTTTTTTACCGGCGCTTTGGGGGCTGTGGTGGTGGTCTTCTTAGGTGCTCCACCGCCTTTTTCCAGTTCTTCTATCTGCTTGATCAGACCATCGTTGGCATCAACTGCACGCAGCTTATCCATGTAGATCTTGGTCTTTTCTTTGTTCTTTGCATTGTAGTTGTAGAACAGCAGGTATTGGTATGCTCTTACTACATCGCCCTTCTTTTCAGGCTTAGCGATATCGGCACCTAACTTGTCCAGCCACTTTTCGAATGATGGTGCAGCAAGGCCGCTTGTAGCATCAGAGTCGATAGCAGACTGTACACGTGCATGCCAGTAAGTAGATGATGCCTGATCGGCATACTTGTCTTCAAACTTTACGGCCATGTCATTGGCCTTCTTCCAGTCTTTACAGTAGTAGTACATAACTGTACCCCAGAAGTAGTCTAATGCCTGTGTACCAGGGTTGCTCTTAATAAGGTTGTTGTACCAGTCGCCGGCATTGCAGTATTCTTTTTTGAACCTGTAAGCCTCAGCTATCTGGCGGTATATGTCGGTCTTGTTCTGTGAAGTATCAGAAGCAATACCCTTGTTGTAATAGAAGCTTGCAGAGTCAACATTATTGAGCTTCAGCCACAGTTTACCATACTCTACATAAGCAGCCGGCAAGATGTTCTTAGGCTTCTGTATCTGGAAGTATTTACGCAGGTTCTTTACAGCCTCTATTGAGTCGCCGCACTCGGCCTGTGAGAAGCCAAGGATACCGGTAAGTTCTACCTTCTTTTCTTCAGGTGGATTCTGCTTCATCAGGTCATCGGCCAGCTTAGCTGCTTCGCAATAAGCCTTAGCCTGGTAAAGGATACCTGCAAAAGTGATCTGATCAGAAACTGTGTTGTCGGAAAGAGAAATGTACTTCCTGATGTTGGTCAGAGACTGATCATAGTTACCGGTGCGCTGATACGCCAGCGCCAGCTGCTGGTAAGGCATTGGGTTGGTAGCATCAGCGTCTTTTGCTTTGTTGTAAAATTCAAGCGCGCTCTTGTAGTTGCGGGCATCGTACCAAAGGTCACCTA
>CANBQQ010000168.1 GCA_947371715.1 Flavipsychrobacter stenotrophus | reverse complement strand
TCGTTGTCGCTCTTGGCTTTGTTCAGTGCTTTAGTTATGTCATACAGGCCTGCATCATAAGCGCTTCCCTTGCTGAACATAGCAAATGAGTTGCTCTCGCCGCTCTCGTGTATACGGTTAGACAGGTCTATCACCAATACATCACCACTTACTGTTTTGTCTTTGTTTTCTGTTATGGCTTTAGATGCGGCAGCTATCATACCTACTATAAGGCCAATACTCACTATTCCCGCTATGAACATAGCCAGGAAGGAAGCAAAAAACATTTTAAAGAATTCTTTCATGATATTTGATTTTCAATTATTGCAATAGAGGGTAAAATTACATCGGCAAAGGTTACCCATTGGGGTGATTTTTCCTATTCCCGGTCGGTTAATGCAGCATTTTTTGTAGGTAAGGCACAGCTTTTTTCATCCTGCTGCCGTACCAGCTAAACATTTCCCCATCTACAAGCCGTACTTCAGCACGGGGTAATATCGCTTTTATTTCAGCAATATGCTGTTCCTTAAATGGGTACGGTTCCGACGACAGCAGGATAACTTCCGGCTTAAGGGTTACAAGGTCTATAAGAGCAGTTTCGGGATAGCGGTTCTTATCACCCAATACATTTATCCATCCCATACGTTTTATGACGTCACTGATAAATGTATCGCCACCTGCGCACATCCACGGATCACGCCATATGAAATAAGCCACTTTCATAGCTTTGCCGCCTTTAGGCAGGCTCAGGAAACCTGTACTTATTTCATTGCATAGTTGCAGTGCAGGTATCATCTTTCCGGTAAGGTCACCTACTTCACAGATCATCTGCAATCCCTGCCCTATGGTCTTTATATCACTTATCCATACCGGAAAGTGTTGGGCCAGTTTTTCTATCTGCTCTTTGGTATTCTCTTCTTTATTGGCAATAATAAGATCTGGCTGCAGGTCATTTACCTGATCTATGTGTACGGTTTTGGTACCGCCAATACGTTTCTTATTCCTGAACCACACGTTAGGGTGCACACAAAATTTGGTGATACCCACCACCTCTTCAGAAAGGCCCAGGTCATACAATAGCTCTGTCTGAGATGGTACCAGCGAAACAATACGCTGAGGTGGAAAATTCACCTCTATTGTTCTGCCGGTCATATCAGTGAACTGCCGCTTCATTATCTGAATCTTTTAAAGTAGAACATGATGAAGAAACAAAAGAGCATGTCAGATATGAACATCGGTGTTTCATACTGTATCCAGGTATACTGTTGTTTGGCATTCAGGAATATAACTATGCCCACTACCGTTACTACCACATACCCCATAGCGCCCCATTTGCGCATATCGGCCGTGGCCAGCCATAGTGTAGTATAGGCCAGCATCCACAGCACGCTTATTTCAGTGCTGGTGCCCGGCTGTTGCACAAGGCTGTAAACAGCCCACAATAACAATACAACATGAAACAAAGCCACCAGGGGAAATACCACCGGTGGCTTTGTAATGATGTCTTTAAAAAATGTTTTCAGATCACGCATGTTCTTAGTCGTAAGTCATAAGTTGTAAGTAGAAAGTCTGGCTTACTATTAAAAGAGCAGTAAGCAAAAAATCATACATCTTAATTACCTGCTGACTAAGCGGGACTTACGACTTATGACTTTCTACTTACGACTAAAATTTATCCCTTCGAAAACGCATTCAGTATGTCATACTTGGTAAGTATGTTGTACTGTCCGCTCTCATCGCGCACCAATACCGCGCCATTATCTTTGTTGATGAAGTGTGTCAGGCGCTCCAATGGTGTTTCCATCTCTACCACCGGCAGTGATGCTTCCATTATATCGCCTACCAGCTGGTCGCGTACGTCAACTTCTTCTATCAGTTTCTTAAACAATCCAGACTGAGTAACAGATCCTGTCAGCTCATTGTTCAGCATAACAGGCAGTTGCTCTATGTCATACTTTTTCATCAGCTCCAGTGCATCAGCTACTTTGCTGTTCTGGTCTATGGTTACCAGCCTTCTGCGGCCAAGGCCACTCAGCAACTGGCGAACGGTCTGAACATCCAGGAAGCCACGATCCAGCATCCACTCGTCATTGTAAACCTTAGCTACATAACGGCTGCCATGGTCATGGAAGATCACCACTACCAGATCATCCTTTGTCAGCTGGTCTTTCATCTGGCGCAAACCTGCTATTACCGATCCTGCTGAATAGCCAATGAATATACCTTCTTCCTTAGTGATACGACGGGCCATTACAGCACCATCCTTATCTGTTACTTTTTCAAAATGATCTATTGCATTCCTGTCATAATTCTCTGGTAGGAAGTCTTCACCAAAACCTTCAGATATATACGGATGCACTTCACCCATATCCAGTTCACCTGTATCAAACCACTTCTTCAGCAAGCTACCATAAGAGTCAATAGCCCATACTTTAATGTTTGGATTTTGCTCTTTCAGGTACTTACCTGTACCTACTACAGTTCCACCTGTGCCCGATGCTACTACAAGGTGAGTTACCTTACCTTCAGTCTGCTCCCATATTTCAGGACCGGTCTGTTCGTAGTGCGCCTGCCTGTTAGCCAGATTATCGTACTGGTTCACATACCATGAGTTAGGTATTTCTGTCTGCAGTCTGCGGGCTACCTGGTAGTAGCTGCGCGGATCTTCAGGTTCTACGTTGGTAGGGCATACAATTACTTCAGCACCATGTGCCTTAAGTATATCTGCCTTTTCTTTACTCTGCTTGTCTGTTGTCGCGAATATGCACTTGTAGCCTTTTACTATTGCGGCCAATGCAAGACCCATTCCGGTGTTACCGCTGGTACCTTCTATAATAGTGCCACCCGGCTTTATTTTGCCTTCTTTTTCAGCTGTTTCCAGCATTTTAAGGGCCATACGGTCTTTAATGCTGTTACCTGGGTTAAAAGTTTCAACCTTAGCATACACTTTACAAGGAAGATCTGCTACCACGCGGTTAAGGCGCACCAATGGTGTATTACCTATGGTCTGCAGTATGTTGTCATAAACACGATTAGACATAATGTCGTTTTTTTTAATTTGCTGGTGCGAAGGTAATAAAATTAGGTCATGGGTTCTAGCATTACTACCCAAATCTTCAATACTGGAATAAAGACTGTAACTACATTAAGTGGGTTACGTTAACCACTCTCCTCCTGTTGAAGGAGGAGTACCCTGAGCTTCGGCTTTTTCGGCCGAAGCTCAGGGGGAGGTGGTTGTTTACTTATCATGAGTACTTCGGAAATTTTCACATCCAAAATGAAATTTTACGTGAGGAACAGCTATTGAAGAGGGTTGCTGTGAGGATCAATAACCGCACAACAAACAAATAGCCCCGGACGCAATGCCGGGGCTACCGTTACACATCTAAAAACCACTCAAGATGCAAACTCTTAATTATGATTAAGCCATTTCTTTTTCTACTGTTTCAACGATGTTAGGCAATTGTGCATCCTTATCAAAGAAATGTACTTTGCCTGTCGCAATATCGTACATAGCAGGCACAATACCTACCTTTCCCGACTGTACCAGTTCGCTTATTATCGGGCTGCCTTCAAGTATGTCGTGTACCGTATTTTTCGCATGTAGTGAAGCTACCGCATTCACAAATTCAGGATTATTTCCGGTCCTGTCGCCGGTAATTTTGCTTTCGGCACTCAGCGCCGGCTTTATTTTGTCAAGAAGTTGTGTCAGGTTGCCCATTTCTACATGATCGCAGGCACCCTTAATTGCACCGCAATTGGTATGCCCTAAAACTACTATCAGCTTCGATCCGGCTACCGCGGCAGCATATTCCAGAGATCCCAACACATTGCCCGATATCACATTGCCTGCTACACGTATACTAAAAATGTCGCCAAACCCCTGATCAAAGATCAGCTCTGCGGATGTGCGCGAGTCCATACAACTGAGAATGGCGGCAAAAGGAGATTGCTGATCTTTGGTTTCGCTTACTATTTCCAGCAGGTCGCGGTTCAAGCCTATATTATTCATGAAGCGGAAGTTGCCATGCCTCAGTAAGTTCAATGCTATGCCTGGTGTTAGAAGAGATACCGGCTTATTAAATGTTTTCATTTTCTATTTTTTAAGATCGTTTATTGTTTATTTGTTGTTCCCTGCACACTATTCTTCATTTCTCAATTGCTTCAACAATTTCTTATAGTTACCCGAAGACCGTTTTGGAACTTCATTTGCATTTACGAAATCCGATATGATCTCCCGCTCCGAGGCGGTTTTAGGTATGTTGTAAATATTTTTAAAGTCAACCAGCGACACGTCTATGTTCCTGTCTGCGGCTGCTGTATTGCTGAAGTCTGTGATCAGGTCCAGTACGTCAAAATCTATATATTGTGTCTGGCTGGCATCTATGATCACTTTGCTGCCGCTAGGTATATTCTTCAATGTGTCCTTTATACTGGCCTTGTTAAGGAACGACACTTCCTGTGCCAGCGTTATTTTTATAAGTTCGCCGTTGCTGAAGCTACTCCTCTGGAAGTAGTACGGAATACGTGCGTTCTGGCGTAATATGTAAAAGATACTGATCAGCAAACCTATTCCTACTCCCTTCAGCAAATCCAGGCCTACTACGGCCGCAACTGTAGCTGCAAAGGGTATGAACTGTGTCCAACCGCCCTTCCACATATGCACAAATACAGATGGTTTGCAGAGCTTATAACCGGTGAATATCAATATGGCTGCCAGCGAAGCTTTTGGTATCAGGTTGAGCAACGCTGGAATTGACGCTACGCAAACAAGCAGCAATACACCGTGTACTATCGTTGACATCTTTGAGCGGGCTCCGGCATTGATATTGGCAGATGAACGCACGATCACTGATGTCATTGGCAAGCCACCGAACAGGCCGCTGAGCATATTGCCTATGCCCTGTGCTTTTAATTCTCTGTCGGTGGATGTATAACCTTTATGCGGATCCAACTTATCGGTAGCCTCTATACACAACAGTGTCTCTACCGAAGCAACCGCAGCTATAATGCCACCTGTCAACCACACATCCCATATTTTAAATCCTGCTATATTGGGTAATGTGAACTGGCCTATAAAGCCACTGAAAGAATCTGCTATTGGCAGGCTTACCAGGTGTGTGTTGTCAAGCACCATCTCCGAACTATTCACTTTCAGCATCTGGTTTATAGCTATACCCAACAGCACTACAATCAGCCCCGCGGGTATCATTGCCAGCTTTTTGAATGCTTTTGTCTGCCATAATATCAGCATCACCAATCCTATTGCTGCAATGATCACGGCCGTAATTTCAATATGCTTCAGAGATGTGGTTATGGTGTTCATCAAAAAACCATCATCCGCATCCACCATTTCGTCAAGTTCTTTTGCACTATGTTTTACATAGCCTATTGCATCAGGTATCTGTTTAATGATAATAGTCAGACCAATTCCTGCCAGCATGCCTTCTATTACGCTGGATGGCATAAAGTTGGCGATCTTGCCTGCTCTTAAAAAACCTAAGGCCAATTGTATTGCACCGGCAATTATTACCGAGCATAGAAATATGTCAAACGCGTTAAATTTTGTTATCGCTGCCAGGACAATTGCGGTAAGCCCAGCTGCCGGGCCAGATACACTTAGCCTTGATCCGCTGAGTGCACCAACAACTATACCGCCTATCACCCCGCTTACTATACCTGCAAATAAGGGTGCATGCGATGCCTGTGCAATACCCAGGCAAAGGGGTAGTGCCACAAGGAATACGATAAGACCCGAAAAGAAGTCTTTTTTAATATTTTTTGAGAAAGAACTGTTTTGTTCCATTGTAAAGGAGATTGTTTGCTTCACTTGCGGCAACTAATTGCTGGCCGCAAATGGGTTGAGTGGTTGAGGTGAGAATAAAAAGAATGGTGTGGTGGGGCATTGCCCGGAATAAGAAACTGGCCCGTGAGGTTGTAAACACAAGTAGTGTAGATGCAAGAGTTACACAATAGTGCATCACGTCATTACACACGATGTTCAATATGCCTTACTGGCAATAATTAGCAAAAATTGGGAGGAGGAGTAGGTATCCGGGGAACGAAATGGTCCGGCAATACCGATGAGCCGTGAATGGCCACCTGTACCTTGTGATTATAACTGCCCACTATATCAGCTTCCGTATAAAAGCCGGATTCTGTAAACGGGTCTATTTCTTTCTTTACTTTTCCTGCAAAATCATCGCTGTCAGGTGCGTCATCACTGTGAACTTCTTCAGTTGTCTGCTGTTTACCCAATAGTTTACCTATCTCACGTACAGGCAGTACAGAGAATAGAAAAACGATAATGAATATATATGCAATGAATTTTTTCACTCAGACAAAGTAAACCTAATTATCTCATTTAACTACTGTTACCTTGTATAAATAATTGTTAAGGAACATTTGATGAAATCAATAATGCCGGTAGGCGGCAGCCCAATCAAAATAGAAGGATCTTTAACTCAAAGAGCAAGCCTTTATATCGATGTCATTGGGCTATGCAAATGATCAAGCTCTGAAAGAGCGACATAAATAGCGAGGGGTTTCAACCCCTCGTACCGGAATACCTCAACACACAAGCCCTGTAAGGGCGGCATAATTGTATAAGTATGCAAAAAAAAGCTCAACCCAAATAGATCGCCCATTTAGGTCAATGTCATTCACTTAGCGATTTTAGAGCACTGAAAGGCTACTGTTATTAAGGTGAGGATTACTGTAAATGAATAGCTCTGAAAGAGCTAACTCAATAGCGTAGGGCATTTTAGCCCTACGTCCGAGACCGCCTGCGCAAAAAGCTCTGAAGGAGCGCACTCAAGGGCCATCATCAACACTCGTCACAAAGCAAGTGGGGGCTAACCACTTTTAGTGTTTTCACTTTTACCTTTTGACTTGAAAAACTACTCTTCCCCATCGGTCGTCCCATCTGCCGATGTACCCCTTACAATATTGCAGATAGCACCCGCATGGCGGTATATCGACTTATTGAACTTATTCCCCAGCACAACAATTGTAA
>CANBQQ010000167.1 GCA_947371715.1 Flavipsychrobacter stenotrophus | reverse complement strand
ATCACCCTTGCAGGATTTACCCCATGTCACTTATAAGGCCTATGAGGTACTTGCTGCAGCACAATTGGCACAACACAAAGACAAATTATCAAAATCGACCGTTGAAAGAGGGCTTGCACGTTTCCCTGATGCTGGGGCACTGTATTATTTGAAAGGGACCACTGCATCAGCAGATAACCAAATGGCTGCGGCATTACAAAATTGGTTTAGAGGAATAGAGCTGCAACCGCGTTTTGCTGCAAATTATAAAGCAGCTGCACTTGCTTATTTAAACTCATCAGAACCTTTGTGGGGTATTTTATACGGCGAAACCTATCTTGCTATACCACATGATTCTACCGGGAACGCTGCCTTTAAAACAATGCTCTACAACGGATGGTCGGCATACTTTGAGCATATTACAGATAAGCATCAGCATTCTACTCCATTTGAAGAAATGGTTAGAAGTACATTATTGCAACTGACACCTATCATTAGTGATGGCATGAGCGTAGAAAACCTGACGATGGTTAGAACGAGATTTTTAATGGAATGGAGTAATCGTTATGCCACAAAATACCCATTTCCTCTATTTAGCTATCAGGAAGAACTGATAAGAAACGGACTAATGGACACCTACAGCGAGTGGTTATTGGGTATGGCGGAGAGCAAAAGTGGTTATGAAGCCTGGAATAAATTTCATACAAATGACATGCATCGGTTTGAAAAATGGCGGGAAGAACATTTCATGCAGCCTGCACAAATGACTATTTACGTTGATAAAAGCGACGAAAAAATGGATGAATTGTTCCCCAAAAAGAAAAAACGTTAAAAATATTTACCTATACTAAATAAGGCGGCAAATAAGCTATTTTTGCGGGAGAGCGTGTTTTCCGCACTTTTTTATCTTAATATGAATTTCATAAAAGTGAATACTATACTAAAGGCAGCAAAGGCAGGGATAGTTACAGCATTGTTACTCTCTTCGTCAAATATTTTCGCACAGGAAACAGCAGATAAGATCATTGCGGTGGTAGGCCGTAATAAGATTATTCTGCAATCTGACCTTGAAAAGCGCTTTATTGAAGCACGCGCGCAGGATCCGAATATCAATGACAGCGCCAAATGCCTCATACTACAGCAGATGATCATGGGCGATGTGCTGGTGGAGCAGGCTGAACGTGATAGTGTTATGGTAACTGACGAAGATGTAGAAGGCCAGCTGGATAACCGCCTGCGTTACTTTACCTCGCTTTACGGCTCTAAGGAAAAGCTGGAGCAGATGTCGGGCAAGTCGGTATATCAGATCAAAGAAGAATTCAGAGATAACATAAAAGAAGAGCTGATACAACAAAAAATGCAGGGCCAGATCTTTGAGAATATCAAGATCACTCCGGCTGAAGTTTCTAATTTTTACAGAAGAATTCCTATCGATAGCCTACCCTTCTTCCCTGCTACAGTAGAAGTAGGACAAATAGTTATCGACCCGCCTGTTAGTCCGGAACTGGAAGAATATGCACACAAAAGGTTGGAAGATATTCGCAAGGATGTTGTAGAAGGAAAGACAAGCTTCGAAACTGCAGCAGGACTTTATACCGATGATCCGGGTAGCCGAGACAATGGTGGCCGTTATGATGGTATCACACGCACCGGCCCTTGGGCTCCTGAATTTATTGCCGCTGCTTTTAAATTGCAGAATGGAGAAATATCACCGATATTCAAAACTAAATTTGGTTACCACATCCTGCAGATGATCAACCGCAAGGGCGATGAGGCTGATGTAAGGCACATCCTTATTAAACCTGCCATTACCACCGGAGACTTTAAGTCATCTATGGGCAAGCTGGATAGCTTGTACAATTTGTTGACATCCGGCAAAATGAGTTTTGCTGAAGCTGTAGGTAAATTCTCTACAGATGAAGCAGCCAAAAGAACCGGTGGTATGATCGCGGATCCACAGACCGGTAATACCGAACTCGACATTACCAAACTTGACCCTGGAATGGTGCTGATGCTCGACAGCATGAAGCAAGGTTCTTACTCTAGGCCGCACATCTTCTACAATGATATGCACGAGCAGTCTTGCCGTATCATATTTATGCGCAACAGAACAGCCCCGCATAAGGCTAACCTGAAAGATGACTATAGCCGTATACAGGAAGTAGCGCTGGCAGAAAAGAAGAACCAGAAGATGATAGCCTGGATGGCAAGCAAGCTGCCTACATTCTATATGAAAATAGATCCTCAGTATCAGGTTTGCAACAACCTGAAGTTGCTGGGACTGGGCACTAACAACGAACAATAATACATCACACACGCGGTAATACCCCGGATGAAAATAACCCTTGATCAAGTAAGCAAGCGTTTTCAACAACACTGGATATTTAAGAATATCTCTTACAGTTTTGTGCATGGAAAGGGATATGCATTACTTGGGGCCAATGGTAGCGGCAAGTCTACCCTGCTGCGGGTAATTGCCGGTATGCAGTCGGCTTCAAAAGGTAAGGTGTTATTCACTGACGATAATGACAAGGCTATTACCACCAATCAGATCTTCAGCAAAATAGGCTTCTCCGCACCTGGACAGGAAATAGTAGAAGAGCTGACAATGAGAGAGTTTCTCGATTTTCACTTCTCCTTCAAGCGCCCGCTGAATGGCCTGCGCATAGATGACATCATCAACCTTACAGGCTTGCAGGCAGCGGCCGACAAGCCCATTGGAGACTACTCATCGGGCATGAAACAAAGGGTAAAACTGGCGCAGGCCATATTTTCAGATACACCTATATTAATGCTTGATGAACCCTGCACCAACCTCGACCAGGCAGGTGTAGAACAATACCGCGACTGGATAGAAACATATGCCGCTAACCGCCTGATACTCGTAGCATCTAACGACGTAAGAGAATATTTCTTTTGCCGGGAGAAAATAACGCTGGAGAACTTTAAATAGTTAAATTTGCACTCCCCTTTGGTCCTGTAGTACAATGGATAGTATAAGAGTTTCCGAAGCTCCAGATCCAGGTTCGATTCCTGGCAAGACCACATTAATACATTCGTTTTAGCACTAATCCCCGCAAATAGAGCATTTGCGGGGATTCTTGTTTTCAGTATCCTCCACTTGAAATCACTTTTCGTCGGAATTAGGTTCACCATCACTTCACCAAAACATATTTACTTCACCTAAATTTTGAATGATGGCAACGACGAGATTAATTTTCTTTCCAAACAAACTAAAGAAAAGTAAGAAGACAGGGAGAATACCAATATACCTTAGATTATTGCACTTGGGTGTAAAAGCTGAAGCCCGATTGAATGTAGACGTTGACGAAAAAGACCTCGCTTTATGGAATGAGCGAACAATGAGTTTTGAGCATAGAGATAATAAAATAAATAATCGGCTTTACTCAATAAAAACTGCATTTGAAAAACTGGAGGTTAAAAATAACTACTTACTATCTGGACTAACCGCTAAAAGCATAATTTGCGAGCTTACAGGACCGCCAGCAACTGAATTTAAAACGCAGGTTTTAGCTCTCGATTATGTAGAGGGCTACTTTAATAAATACGTCATAAATAATAAATCATATGTTTATAATACTGTCAAGACATACAGAAAAGCTGTCAATCATTTCAAAAACTACATCGCTAAAAATCGACTAAATGGTTTATTGCTAAACCAGTATACGCATGAACACGCTCAGGCATTTAAATGCTACCTAACAAGCGACTATGATGCCATCTTAAAGAAAGCGATGACAGAGGTTTCAGCTTCATCTGTTATCTGCAAAATGAAAGTGATTTTCTCGAATGCAATGGATTCTGACTTGATTAGTAAAAACCCATTTACGAAGATTAAGATAACAACCGTGTCCCCTCCAAAGCCGAAATTAACTTTAGCAGAGTTGAAACGAGTAGCAGATATAGACTTATCAGAACTTGAAGGTTTGGAAATATATAGAGATATTTTTTTATTTTCATGCTACACTGGCCTGTCATATAACGACTTTAGCGCTCTGAAAAGAAGCACACTTTGCAAAACCGATTTTGGCTTAAAAATTGCCAGTTCTAGAGGTAAAACATCAATGGTAATTGAACAACTGCTAATTGATCAAGCACAAAACATTTTGAAAAAATATGAAAATCATCCGCAAGTAAAAATATGTGATACATTAATGCCCCCTAGGAGCATGACCCAAATTAATATTCATCTCAAAATAATTGCAACTATTGGCAAGGTAAGTAAGAAATTGAGCACCAGTATAGGACGATGTACTTGTAGACAGCTATTAAGTGAAGCAGGTGTGCAAGATCCTTTGGTTATTCATTCGATTATGGGCTGGAGTACTGCTAAAAGTATCGACTTTAAATACTATTCAATCACAGATACATTACTTAACGAAGCAAAATTTAAATTTCAAAATTACTTAAAAGGAAAGTCAATATGAAAAAAATAAAATTACCAGATTATGTGATTGAGAATGTTTTAGAGATAACAGAATTGGCAGACGCCGAACGCGCTGATTATCTTTTAATAGAACATAAATCAAAAGGCATCAATGAAGCTGATGAAACTGACATCCAACAAGACAGATTAACATTCGGTACACACGTTGGTAAAATAGAGAAAAACATACCGATTTTTAAATCTTTGTTTATCGATGTCGTTACATATGATAAGGAGGTCGATGCTTTTTGGCCAACGATTCAAGTTGTCTTACCGTACCTGACTTGGTTAGGGGATGATAAGGATGTCATTACCAAGCTTATTTCTGGCAAAATAACACATACCAACTTGAAATCATTTCATTTCCTAAATTTCGAAACTTTAGTAAACAATTTATTGAAGTTAGCGGGCACTCATGGTATAGAAATTCAAATTGAACCAATTTTTCAGTCGATACTAGCATATAATCTTTCAAAAATAACTGAAGATATTTTCAAATTTCAAAAAGACATGTACGGTAGTTACGGGAAATCAAAACAGGTTAGTTCCGCTAAAATATATTTTGACAATCTACAAAAAAGACTAAAAAGTAACAATGGTGTCTTACCCAAATTTGTAGACAAGACAATAGATACTTACTTTCTAAAAATGATTGATGTTATTAAAGAAAAATACGGTGAATTCGCCGATGTAAACAAAATTTTAAAGGAAATGTTTTCATCAAATTTCCCAGAAGATGCATTGGCGAGCGCAATAATAAAACATATAAAGTTCGACAATGTCATTTTCAAAGGAGACAAAAAGTATGAGGTGCTTTTTAATTTATACAAAGACGTTCTAAAACAAGATTTTCTCCTTAAAGATGAAAATGAAGTTGATCAATTAGAAGGATACACGTCCTATACCAGATACAAAAGAAATTATATTAAATCTGCGATATTCAAAAAACAAAACTTACTTAATCCGAAAAGTAAATAGAATGAATATGTGCAATCGTAGATTTAATTAATACAAACATTAATTAACAAAGCAGTTGAATAATCACCAATTTTCGTGGGATTTAGGTTTTGATAAACAATATTAAAAGCGTTCCCTTTGTACTGTCAAATATCATTTTTTATGGAAGAGAGGAATTTTAGTGAACTAATTAAGGAAACTTTAGATGCTGTGAATGAGTTAAAGCAGCAGTTAATTGGTCAAAAAGGAATAGTTACACCAAATTGGGTAAACAGAGAGCAGGTAATGAGTTTTCTAGGTTATGGAAATACTCAGATGGCTGCGCTAGAAAAAAGGAATGATTTAGTTGTGGCAAAAGTGGGTAAGCGCAAATTCTATTTGAGGGATTCCGTTGAATCAATGTTACAGAATTCAGTCACAAGGAATAATAGTCGAAAATAAAAATAAATCTATGAAGACAGAATTAGTCCATAAGAAAGCAGCAATAAAAGATTTACTATCGCAAGCTAAAGATCCCAATGCAGATAGATTTAGAATTTGTCCAAACTGTAACATACCACACTTTGTCCAAAATAGGGGACGAGATTACTGTTCAGACACTTGTGCGATTCAACACTACAATGCGAAGAGGCGGCTTATAAAACAAGCAACACAATCGATTATGGTTGATGCGGATAAAAATAGCATGGCAGAGCTACCAGAAACAACAACATCATTACCCAATGAAGCAAATCACCCATTACAAATTAAACGTAATATCAATATCCTTAATCAGCTTTTAATTGACGAAGTTCATGGTAGTTCATTCTACATAGAATTTTTAAAAAATCAAGGCTTTGATTTTTCTGTGTTCACATCTATGATGAAACTTAACAATACCTTGACGGGCGACCATGGTTATCAGGTTTTTTACGAATTCTACAGGATGTGCAGATTAGAACAAAATGTCGTAATAATATCTAAAATAAAATAAAATGAATTACTCAGAAATTGATCATCTTTTTGGCAAACCAATTAGTGAAATGGCAGCACCACTAACACTAGGAAAAATAAAATTTCAACATTTTATTGCTGGGGTATTGATTGGCGGTATTTTAGTTGGTGCTATATGTGCACATCAAGTAAGAAAAATAGAAATTGCTAACCAGGATAGGTAGCATTTGTCAACTTGATCACATATAAAGCGCTCGCTTTGTAATTATCTATTCAACCTGGCACAAGATCTGTTATCGGAAGGTATTGAAAGTTCGATCCTTGTTCTCTCTACCAAAGAGGGAACATGCAATTCAAATTGCAGTTCCCTCTTTTCTTTTTCCCCTGAAAACCCTGCCAGTCTTGCAATGTAGCGGAATGCTTCATTTACCTTTGGGGTTCGACACTGGTCTTTTTTACGATTGTAGTATATTCCATCAGGAAAGACCATATACTGAAGCTCTTGTCTGTCGTTGTAATCAGCGGAAGCCCATTCTGGAGAGAGTTTTGAGGATGTTCTACTCTATATCGCGGTATGTACCATCGGGGAAGTGTTCATTAAACCACGCATTATCTTTTGCTACTTCCGGCTTTTCGCCACGGTACAGCTTCATAATAGCGGTAAGGCCTTCCAGTTGCT
>CANBQQ010000166.1 GCA_947371715.1 Flavipsychrobacter stenotrophus | reverse complement strand
GTATCCACATTTGCACTGGTATCTATTATCCGCTCAGGATTGGTCTCCAGATTCTCTACCACTATCACGTAGTACGACGCATCATTGTTTGTCCATGTAATTTCTACCGGCTCGGTCATATTCCCCGGCCCTCCAAATCCACCACCGGTGGTTGTTGAGTCTATCTTATCAACCGATATTGTTGTTGCCGATTGCGTTACATCCGCAGGCCTCGAAGGTATAATGGCTGCAGCGGTCACGGTCTTTCCGTTATATACAAAGCTCAGATCGTATTGCTTGCCGGCTTCTATTATTAATGCAGCATTTGTATATACTGCACCACCTGTATCAGTAAGGTGATAAGTACTGTCACCGCACCTTATTATCAGGTCCAGTCCGGTCAAAGCAGGGCTGCTAAACACCGTTGAAGAGGTAGATGCCTGGTGCGTAAGCTTTAATGTTATGGTCCTCCCGGCGCTCAGGTAGGCAGTAACCACCGGGTCAGAATTGTATTCGGGCAATGATGTTGTCTTTTTGCACGAGTATAACGTTAATGCCAGAAAACCGGCTATGATCATGTATTTCATGCTTATCTCAATTTAAGTGACAGAGTAAGATTAGGGGTGAAGCTCAGGTAGTTCACATTGGTAACTACCACCTTATTATCTACTACAGTGTATTGTTTGTACCATACATTATTGCGGGCATATACATTAAATAGAGACAAGCCTATATAACCAATATCTTTCTTTGCTTCATTATAAAAATGGTAGTTTACAGATACATCCATTCTGTGATAGTCAGGTAGCCTCAGCGAATTTTTAGAGGTGACCGTAAAGTAGTTCTGTGTTGTTCCATCCAGCAGTGTTACGCTGTAAGTGCCACCGGGCGCGGTGTAAGGCTTCCCGCTGGCGTATATCCAGGTAGCTGCAAAATCCCAATGCTTATACTTATACATACCTACTGCCTTAAACTCATGGTTCACATCCTGATCTGCAGGGTAGTCTGTCGCCGAGTATACCGCAAAATTGTTCATTGTCTTCGCCAGGGTATAACTCACCCACCCGGTAAATTTACCGGCCGATTTCTGCGCCATAAACTCTATCCCTCTTGAATGCCCCGAACCCGTATAAAAATTACTGCTATAGTTAATGCTGTTTACATCTGCCGTATACCTTTCGGTGTACTGGCTTATATTATCCAGCTTCTTGTAGTATGCCTCCACACTAAAGAGGTAATTATTGGTTTCATAGCTCAGCCCGCTTATATAGTGTATGGCGCTGCTCACAGGTACACTCTTCCCATCGGCAAGCACCCAGAACTGGCTGCTACCTGCCGATATATCTTCTCTTGTAATTCTGTTGGCAAACTGATAGTATTGCCCATAAGCGGCTTTGAAAGATATCTTAGGCGCTACCTGGTAGTTCAATGCCAGCCGGGGCTCTGTATAGGTCTTTTGTGTTACGTCAAAATAGCTCACCCTTATACCCGGCGTTAGTACTATTTTGTCTTTGAGTATACTCACCTTGTCTTGCAGATACACGCCAGCCAACTGCCCCGTATTCTTTTTATCCAGCAGCAGCGCCGAGTCATTGTTAGAATACGTGTAGGTTATATCATAATTCGTACCAAATGCACCAAACCCCAGCTGATTCCATTTAGCGATCGACCATAAAAAATCCGTTCTCAGACTCAGATCTTTCAGTTTATTACGTTCAAATACACCGGTTACTGTATTGGTAGTATCACCTGGCCTGCCTACGCTTCCGGTGGTTACTCTGTCTCTGCTGCTTTCATAGTTACTGTAGCTGGCAACAGTATTGCTGGTCATACGCTTACCCCACTTGCGTTGCCAGCCGGTACTCATACCCGTATTGCTGTAGTTGGTCACATCTGTAGTGCCAAAATTCAGCGATATCCCCAAACTGGCAAGAAAGGGAGGTGCATCTATTGAAAAGCTATTATTGAGATCATCTGTTCCGTTAAAAAAACTATAGGTAAAGACATCATTTTTAGACGCCCTAAGGGTCAGCCGGGTATTTATATCGTAGAAGTACGATTTGGCTTTTGTTACTCCATCAGAGCCTCCTGGGCCACCTGTGTTGGTTTGTGTCGATGTGTTTCTGTTGAATGAATTAAAGATCCAGTTGTAGATCGGTCCTCTCCACGATCTGCGCACAGAGGCCACCATCGACAGATTGTCAGTTATAGGTATTTCAGTGAACAGGTTTATGCTCAGCAGGCTCAGGTCGCCTCCTATGTTGAATTGTTTGGTGCTGCCTTCCTTGCCTGTTATATCCGTTACGCTCGATAACCTTCCGCCATACTTCGCTTCAAATCCACCCTTATACAACGATACCTCTTTTACAGCATTGGCGTTAAATGCACTGAAGAACCCATACAGGTGATCTACCTGATACACTGTAAATCCATCATACATCACCAGATTCTGGTCGGGCGTACCGCCACGCACATATAACCCCGATGAAGACTCATTTGCCGCGCTTATACCCGGCATCAACTGGAATGTCCTCATAATATCCTTCTCCCCCACATTAGGTATCTCTGCCAGCTTGGCTGGCGTTAGCTTTATTGTGCTTATCGTGGGTGCCGATAACTTTACCAGGTTAACTTTATTTGCGGTAATTATTGCCTCCTTCAGAATTTTGTCTGCGGGCTGCAGGCCCACCGCAATGTCCTTTTTGCTGATATCCGGATTCAGATACACTTCCCTCGGCAGGTAGCCACTGGCGCTTATCTTTATCGTTGAGGTATCTGAAGGCATATCCGGAAATGAGTAAGCACCGTCGGCATCTGTTATGGCGGTAAATACAGATCCCGCTACATTCACCATTGCACCTCCAAGAGGCTCATTAGTAGAGTCATCAACTACATGTCCGTGCAGCGTAAATCCTTTATCAATAGAAAGGGCTGTAGTATGCGTACTATTGTCTTCAGCCCTTGCCTTATTGGGCAATATTATGTGCTTATGCTTTGCCTTTACTTTTATGGTAAGTGTACTATCTATTTTGCACGAAAGATCATTGCCCCTCGTGGTTATGTCCATAGCCAGTGGCACCGCGGTCCCCAGGTACCAATAAGAAAACAGCAGCGTCCGGCAATAGGCGGTATCATATACTATATTCAGCCCGTACTTTTCGTGCAGCAGCTTATATACACTATCCAGTGTTTCAGTTCTGAAATGTTCATTGATGTAAATTTTATCGAGCGCGGTGGGCAGTTTTTTCTCCTGCTTCTTGAATATCTGCGCTCCTGCATTGCCAGCCAGCAGCACAAGTATCAGTGTATATATTATCCGCATCATATTTTTCTTCACTCTGCAAATTCTATTTCCCCGGTTACATTCTACTGGTCAATGATGCCATCTCCCCGAATGTTGCGACGAAAACCCTTATTACCCACATAAACATTCCCTGCAACTTTTTTCATCCCACAGGCAACCTTTTCCCTCCCTTCTGCATATCTTACTATACGCAACCACACCAACACACCACTTTACATGACCGAAGAAAAGGCCATACAAGGATGTAAAAAACAAGACAGGATCTCACAAAAGTTCCTGTACGATGCCTACTCCGATGGTATGCTCATGGTATGTGTACGCTATGTAAAGAACCTACCCGATGCAGAAGAACTCATGCTCAATGGCTTCTTTAGCTTCTTCCGCTCTATAGATCGGTTTGTATACTCAGGCAAGGGTAGCCTGGTGGCTTGGCTTAAGAAGATAATGGTCAATGAATGCCTGATGTTTCTTCGTAAGAATGGCACGCTGAGGCTGGTTGAAGAAGAATATGCAGGGGATATCCCGGTAGATGGCGGCTCGCTAAACAACATTAATGCCGGGGAGATCTTAAAGATGGTCACTGCCCTGCCCGATGGTTACCGCACTGTCTTCAACCTCTTTGTTATAGAGGGTTACGGACATAAAGAGATAGCCGCTATGCTGGGCATTACAGAGGGCACATCAAAATCACAGTTAAACAAGGGGCGCGCGATATTGCAGCAGCTGATCAAACAAAACGGATGCTACTATGAACAGTAACACCACAGAAGAACAGGTAAAACAAAAGATAGAGTCACTCACCACACTGCAGGCAGGCATAGTGTTCGGCCACGAAGATGCATGGGATAAGCTACAGGCAAGGCTTGATGCAAAACCCGTCCGCAAGCCATTAGCTATATTCCGTCTTGCAGCAGTTGCCGCACTGGTATTGGGTATTATCACCATAGCTATCATGTACCTGCAACCAAAACAAAACACTGCTTCCTCTGATGTTATGGCGACACTCCCAAACCGCGCCACTAACCCTGATGTCATGGTGAGCTTGCCGAACCACGACATCCGCATCGGGCAGGACCATAGATCTATAACTGACAGCTTCCACTCACAAAACTCAATCTCCTCAGCCCCTGTAAAACCCCATCATATAAAACCATCGGCACCCCACCCCATATCGCCGGGCCCACAACCTATCGTACAGGTGCCACAACCAACAACCGACTTAGTACCGCCTCCCGCACCCACTCCCGGGCCTGTTATGAAGGTGGTACACATCAACGAGTTAGGAAAAGAACCTGCACCTGTTTATGAATTTGCAGACAAAGACATTCCGCATCCGCACGTTATGTTTAAGATGAAAGTGGTACACATCAACAACCTGCTGAAACCAATAAACCAGGACGATTATCTCCGGGAAATACAAAACAATACTGCCGTTCATTTCCCGCTATTCCGCCGCCCTTCAGACCGCCAGCCTAACGACCAACCACGTACTTTCTTTAGAATTAACCTCTAACAAAAAACAATAACCAATGAGAAAACTAACCTTATGTACAGTGCTTATCATTATAGGCCTGCAGGGCGCGCTATTTGCCCAGACTAAAAACCACAACACGCTATTAGACCGCACAAAAACCCAAAGAGTGTTTGAACCCTGCACCGATTGGAACATCCGCTTCCGCGACATAGTAGAATTGAAATATGGTAGCAAAATGATCCTTGACATCAATCAAACATCAGACTACAATTATTTCCGCCCAATGGACAGCCTGCTCATCCGCTTTAAAGATGCAATATCCTTTTATCAAGACTCGCTTAACAATCTCGGCACAGCGCATGTTCGCATAGACTTCGTGATCGACGAGAACTCAGACACAAGAAAAATAAGATTTAAAAAGTATGCCGCTGATGGTGACAGCTACTTGAGCAATGGCAGTGGCAACAAGGTTTCCATGCTAAAGCTGGAGTCAGATACAGTACGACTTATAATACTCAAAAAAGTGACCATGCACAAGTCCTTTTATGAACCTCGCGCTATTCAGGCCACATTTATATTGAATAATTACAGCGATATAAATAACATCATCGCAGAGCAGGCAGTTATTCAGCAGGCAATAGATACACTCAGGCAAACAAAACAAGCAAGGCTGCATTATGCCGACACATCCGGTGGCCGCAACTGGTTTGCAACTACCATGTATAAACCATACCAGATTGGCGACAAAAAGTATCTGCCGCGATTTCATATTTACCTCGGCATCCTGAACAATGACCTCGACTTTTATACCAAGAAAAGAAACGATTATCTTACACTGGATTTCAACATCGGAGTGGGGCTCATACGCAATACTATAGCTCCCTGCGCAGATATTGGCATACAGATAGTTAGAAGTTTCAAAAAATACAACCTTGATGGATATAACTATTTTGGAGCTTATCTCTCGCCCTATTTTCTTTTTGAGAAGAATGCAAACGGAGATTACATTACTAACACCAACGTATTTCTTAATGCTCAATTCGGTGGCGATGGCGGGGCAGAACCTATGGGACTAAAAACCTCAAAATTCGACATAGGGCTGGGATATCTTGTTGTATCTAAGGGCAACTACTTCAAAAACACAACCATAAAGGCATACATGAACTTCAAACTATTCCAGAGCGTCACCATCTCCCCGGAGATCATTGCCACCGACAACTTCAAACAAATATTCCCGGGCATTACACTGAAAGTTTTCTAGTCTGCATATCCTCCGTTTTTTACTTCTAAGGTCTGCACTTTACATGCAATTGCGCGGTTAGAAGCAAAAGATTTGTAGCCAACAAGCACCACCAATACAGCACCCCGTAGGGCACCGGTCTGTAAGTTAAGGCGCTAATACCATGTCATGATGCCGAAGGCATCAGATGTCTATAGTAAAATGAGATACAATTTTGGAAACGATGCTGAAGGTATCGGATGTCTGGTTAGGCAAACTTCATTCAAATGACCGTACTCTATAGTGTCCCCAACGGATTGCAGGAACTATTACAAGTGTTCTTTAGTGAAAACAAATCCCCCCAATAATAAGAAACCCCGCAGTTATTAAACTGCGGGGTTTCTTATTCTAATTCTTTATTGATTATAAGGTACGTTTTACTTCTACCTCTTCAAAGCTTTCTATAATATCGCCCGTACGGATATCGGAGTAGTTCTTGACCATTATACCGCACTCATAACCGGTAGCTACTTCCTTCACGTCATCCTTAAAGCGTTTCAGTGAAGACAGCTCACCTGTGAATACCACGATACCGTCTCTTACGAGGTTGATCTTAGAATTACGTGCGATCTTACCATCCAGTACATAACAACCTGCGATCGTTCCGATACCACCTATCTTGAACACTTCACGTACTTCTACGTTACTTGTGGTCTTCTTCTCTACCTTAGGCTCAAGCAAGCCTTCCATGGCGCTCTTGATCTCTTCGATAGCATCGTAGATGATGGAGTACGTACGGATCTCGATGTTCTCCTGCTCTGCAAGCCTTGCAGCCTGTAAAGACGGACGCACCTGGAACCCGAGGATGATCGCATCTGACGCCGTAGCCAGCAATACATCTGACTCGGTGATCTGGCCCACACCCTTGTGTACTATATTTACCGCTACTTCTTCTGTAGCCAGTTTCTGCAATGAGTCACTAAGCGCTTCCACAGAACCATCGAAGTCACCCTTGATGATGATACCCAGTTCCTTAAAGCTACCCAATGCCAGACGACGACCAATTTCATCGAGTGTGATGTGCTTGCGGGCGCGGATACCTT
>CANBQQ010000165.1 GCA_947371715.1 Flavipsychrobacter stenotrophus | reverse complement strand
TATCGCCGTTGAGCATGTGAAAGGTATCTGAACGGGGAACCGGTGGAGGACCGAGTAAAAGTACGACTCCGGATCCTGTTAAACCTTTTTTAGGATCTTCGATACCCGGGTCTACTTGTGGAAAATCGTACCGGATATAACCGTCATTGGGAAAGCGCAGATCCTTTATGTAAACTGAAGATGAAGTGTCATTGGCAAGGTCTGCATCACCATCGGCAAAGCTGAATAATATGTAGGCAGTATCGTAATTAGATCTTATTGAATCGGGGCCGAATTGTTTAAGCACTATGTGTGGTATCTTTGACATCGTATTCTTCTCGCAAGAGAAAAGCACAGTGCAACCAACCAGCATAACAATTAACCACATTTTCATATAAACCAAAGTTAACGAAAGTGAGTATTAAAAACTCGTTAATAAATACCGAAAATATCATCACCATAACCCCGTCGGGCTTTACCGATGCGGCTATACAGCTATTTAACTACCAGCATACCCATAATATTGTGTACAGGCAGTTTTGCGATGCATTGCATGTGAAAGCAACCAATGTATGCGCAGTCACTCAAATCCCTTTTTTACCAATTTCTTTCTTTAAATCTCACCGCATTCAAACCGGGGTATGGGACAAAGAAGAATTGCTGTTTGAAAGCAGCGGCACCACCGGCGAGATAACCTCTAAACATTTTGTAAAAGAGGCTGCAGTTTATGAACGATCACTTATGCATGGATTTACCCTGCAATATGGCAGCCCTGCAGATTATGCGATACTAGCGCTCCTCCCCTCTTATCTTGAACGAAAGAACGCATCGCTGGTTTACATGGCCCAACAGTTAATGAAGGCAAGCGGGCACACAGATAACGGCTTTTACATTAACGAATGGGATATGCTGCGGACCACGTTACAACAGCTGATAGCACAGGGGCAGAAAGTGATACTATTGGGCGTAACATTTGCCTTGCTCGATTTTGCAGAACGCTACCCTATGAACCTGCGCAATGTAATTGTAATGGAAACGGGAGGCATGAAAGGACGCAGAGAAGAGTGGACACGCGCACAGGTACATGATTACCTGAAACAACAATGGCAACTAAATGCTATCCACTCCGAATACGGCATGACCGAACTCCTCTCACAAGCATATGCAACGGCCGATGGGATCTATACACCAACCAATACAATGAAAGTATTGATAAGAGATGTGAATGACCCACTTGATGTAACATCATCTGGCTCGGGCTGTATAAACATTATAGACCTGGCCAATATCAACTCATGTGCTTTTATAGCCACTGAAGATATTGGCAAAGTGCATGAAGACGGAACTTTTGAAGTTATGGGCCGTATGGACCACAGTGCGCTAAGGGGCTGCAGTCTGATGGCTGTATAAAACATAACATCTTCATAAAACACGACGATCTGAGACAGCAATAAGTTTTATAATTTTACACCACATGAGCAAACATATATCTATTACCGCCGGCATCATAGGCCTATCTGCCATGGCAATCGTGGGGTTTAAACCCATTAGCCATGCAATATCTGAAATGGTAAAACCTGCGCCCGTAGAACAAAATGTAATGGGGGTGATTTACCAGCAACGCGCTGCAGAATACAGGGCACTCTGCTTCCAGGCATATAATATTGCTATGCATAAAATAGACGATGCGGCAAAGGGCAAGAAGAAGAATATAAAACTGGCAGTGATCACCGATCTTGATGAGACAGCAGTTGACAACAGTGGCTATGCAGTAAGGTGTTTTGATGAAGGGCATGGATACACCGATGATTCATGGAACAAATGGTGCAATGATGCCGTTGCCGATTCAGTACCGGGAAGTGTTACCTTCTTTAAGTATGCAGAGAAAAAGGGAGTAACCATATTTTATGTTTCCAACCGTAGCAATGCTGCGTTGGCCAAGACCATGGAAAACATGAAAAGACTGGGCTTCCCGCAGGTAAGCGAAGACCATTTTAAACTGAAAACAACCACCAGTAGCAAAGAAGAACGCCGCAGGGAGATAGCGAAGAACTACAAGATAGTAGCACTATTGGGCGATAACCTGGTAGATATGGATGCCGCATTTGATAAAGCACCTGAAAACGTGCGCCAGCATGCTGCCGACAGTCTGCGCATGGTATGGGGAGACCGTTATATTGTATTCCCTAATGCTACCTATGGCGACTGGGAAAATGCACTTTACATGGACTACCGCAAAGTACATCCTGAAGTAAAAAGCATTAGCCTCGATAGTATTTATGCTATAAGGGTAAGAGCATTGAAGCAGTATTAAACGTTAACCAACTCAGATTTGACAACTTTTTAAAAAGTTGTCAAATCTCAATCAAAAAAATTCGGAGAATATAAACATCGGGACTTTCTACCTTCTACTTTAGACTTTAGACTATCTACTCTACAACTTAGCAACAGGCGTCTTCACATCGTGATAAAATAAGAACTGCCAGGCTTCTCTTCTGCCCTCTTCTGCATATTCCTCTCGCAGCATCATGGCTCTTTTACCATCGTAGTCATACTTGGCCACGTACTTCATTTTCATCTGCTTTAACTGTGGCGCTTCATCTCCACCAAAAAATACCTTGTCAGTACCATCATCAATAATATACACTATATGCTCGGGGCAATGGCCGCCTGAGTGACGGAAAGAGATGTAACCATCTATCATACCGGTTTCCCCTTCCAGCCATTTCACCCTGTCAGTGGTCATTATTGGCTCTATATCCTGCGGATAATAAGATGGTGTACCTGTCTTTATTGCAAAGTTGGCTTCGGGGCTGTAAATGTAATAGTCGGCATCGGGGAAGGTAGGCACATTGTTGTCTTGTTCATCTTTGTAGGTCATACAACCTGCATGGTCTTTGTGCAGGTGAGAGAGCAGCACTTTAGTTACGTCACAAGGTCCGTATCCACGCGCATAAAGGTTCTCATGTATCATCAAGGTACCCTTGCTGTTTTTAAAACCCAGACCGGTATCCAACACTATTACATCTTTGTCGGTAATTACCAGGAAAGGCTGTACTTCAACCAACAATGACCCTGTAGGGCGTTCATTCAAAATATCATTCTCGAGGTCAAAAGGTATGAACTGTTTATCGCGTCCTATTGTAAAATGCCCTTCGGATAATGGAAAAATTGTAGCCATGGAAAACTGGTTAGCGGATCATCGCCTGCCGGTCGGCATCGAGTCGCACGAGTATGAAAATAAGGATACTAAATGAGAGTAAAGACGAACCACCATAACTGAGGAACGGCAGTGTGATACCAATTACCGGCGCCAAACCAATGGTCATAGATATGTTGATAGCAAAGTGGAAGAACAATATTGACGCTACACAGTAGGCATATATGCGGGTAAATGCCGAGCGCTGGCGCTCGGCCACAAATATGATCCTCAGCATCAATGACACATAGATACCTATAAGAAAGAAGCTCCCTAAAAAGCCAAATTGCTCTGCAACAGCGGTGAAAATAAAGTCGGTATTCTGCTCGGGTACAAACTGATTTTTAGTAGATGTGCCGTTCAAAAATCCTTTGCCGGTAAATCCACCCGAACCGATAGCTATCTTAGACTGTAGTACATTATACTCCGAAGCATTTACCTTTTTCTCATCACCTTCCTCGGCATTCTTATTGTATTCTATTGGTACTTCCTTGCCCAGCATAGAATAGATACGATCTATTTGGTGTTGCTTCAAACCGTGCTTGAAAACCATTGGCACGGCCAGCTGCGAAAAGAGGATACACACCGCCCATATGCTTATGAGTATTATCCTTGGTTCCATACGGCGGCGCAATGCAGAGCGCATCAAGTAAGCGGTGATCAGCGCAAGCACAGTAAGAATGATAAAGAACACCTTACGATCGACTAGCAACGTACCCAGCACCAGGGCTATAAGTGAAAAGCCTAATACAAGCACTGCATTGGGTAAGCCCTCTCTATACATCACCAACAAGAAGCAGAAGTATACCAATGCAAGACCGGTTTCATTTTGCAGCAGGATAATAACAGCCGGCCCCATGGCCAATGCCACACCCAGCAATCGATGTCTTAATGTTTTGAAATTTGTTTCGGGTAGCGAAAGGAACTTAGCCAGCGCGAGTGATGTAAAGATCTTGCACACCTCACCGGGTTGAAACCTGAAACTCCCCACCCCAAGCCACGAGTGTGACCCCTTCACATCGACCCCAATAAATATGGTGAGTATCAGCACAACAACCCCTACGGTATAGCCAAGGAATGCTGTGGACGCAAAGAACTTACTATCGGTAAGTAATATAAGGAACCCTAAAAACAAAGAGTATCCAAACCAGATCACCTGCTTTGAATAGTTCTTGTTAGCAATAAAAATGGTAAGGTCGGTACTACGGTGCTCAACGGAAAACACAGCAAGCAATCCTATTATCACAAGGATCACATACAGCATGATCATCACGCCATCAATACGGTAAAACAACGATTTTCTTACTGGACTCATATTATAAAAACCTGACCTTGTTCCATTATTTTTTTCTACCCCTTCTTTCCATCCACCTTACAAACATTAAGGAGTCCTGCGCTCTCTTCATGCTTTCCGCGGCTCTCTTCCGTTCCACCCTTGCCGCGTAATTGTTCGCATCCCGTAACCTTATTGCCGAATCGATAGTGTATACATATTTATTGATCAGCTTGGCATTGAACATTTTTTCTTCCACCGCTTTTCTCTTATAGGTCACACTATCCTTCAGATATTTTTCTATCAATAAGCTGGCAATAGGGGCAGCCCACGTGGCACCAAAACCTGAATTTTCTACTGCCACTGCTATTGCTATCCTTGGATGTTCTCTTGGTGCAAATGCCACGAACATAGAGTGGTTGGCCATTTTTATCACAGCACCATTTACTATCGCTTTATTTTCCGCCGTACCTGTTTTAGCGCATACTGTAACACCATCTACCTTAGCTCCTATTGCGGTACCACTTTCCACCACATCCTGCATGGCCTGTTGTACCACACTAAATGAAGAATCGGGGATATTCAGCACAGTCTTTCTTTCGCGGTATTTTTTAAGCTGCGGGTCGTTTTCGTTTTTACCAATAGACTTTACAAAGTGAGGGATGTAATAAAAGCCCTTATTGGCAATAATTGCCATACTATTAGCCATCTGTAATGGCGTCAACGCCAACTCACCCTGTCCCATACCCACAAACACTACGGTACATGAGTTCCAAACGCCGCGATACATTTTATTGTAGGTAGTCGTATCGGGCAACAATCCCTTACCCTCAAATGGCAGATCTATACCCGACTGGCGACCGAAACCGCAGGCCGAGAAGTAATCATGCCACTTTTGTAGGCCCACCTTCACATTCGGAAATCCCTTGTAGTCAATTGTCATCCTGAAGATATGACTGAAATAAGAGTTGCAGGAGTGCGCCAAAGCAAGACGGAAATTTGCCGCGTGGCCCGCATCATGATGCTCACAAGCAATAGGTCTGCCGCAATAGTTATAAGAACCGAAGCAGCCCAGCCCAAATGAAGGCGTAATAGCGCCTACACTCAATGCCACCAGCCCCGTCATAGGCTTAATAGTAGATCCCGGAGGATATGCTGCCTGCGTGGCACGGTTGAATAGTGGTCTTGTTGCTTCGCGATAAAGGGCACCATAATTTTTGGCTCTGTCTCTGCCGCGCAGCAGGTTAGGGTCATAACAAGGGCTGCTTACCATGGTAAGGATACCGCCTGTTTGCGGATCAATAGCCACGACACTACCCACTTTGTTCTGCATCAACTTCTCTGCATAAGATTGCAGATCAGCATCCATATAAAGTTCCAGAGATTTACCGGAGATCTCCATGGTATCGAGCGCACCATTGCGGTAAGGGTCCTTCGGACGATTGAACTTATCCCTTTCCATAAAGTGTACCCCACGCTGTCCGCGAAGTGCCTCCTCATATTGTAATTCTAAACCGCTCAACCCGGTATAGTCGCCCTGGCGGTAGGATGCATAGCGATCTTTCTTCAGCATATCCAGCGACACCTCGCCTATATAACCGAGCACTATACCTGCTGTAGCATTTTTGTATTCACGTATATTACGCTCTACCAACTCAAACCCCTGGAATGAAAACGCATTCTCCTGGAACCTTGCCGTCTGTTCCGGACTCAGCTGCTCCATAAATGTACTCTGCCGAACGTCGATATTACGCGTCTGCACACCTTTCATTATCTTCAGGAAACCAGGCAGATCAAGACCCATGGCCACACAAAACTGTGCGGTATCAAAGTTCTTCATATTCCTCGGCGTCACCATCAGATCATAGATAGTAGTATTAGAGAGCATTACCTTGCCTTTGCGGTCATAGATAACACCACGGGGAGGATACACCACCTTTTTATAGATGGCAATATCATTGGCCATGACCTTATACTTCGACTCGAAATTCTGCAAAAAGAACAAGCGCAATAATATCACCGAGGCTACGCCAAGGAATATTATCTGAATGATATATTGACGCGGGTTTGCCGCTGAAGACATATAATTTTACTATTTAAAAAGTAGGGGAAAAATTCATTACAAAGCTATTAATAAAACAGCATTGCAAAAGGTAATTTTAATACAAAAGGTAATTATTTACTCACACACTTATTAACTAAAACAAATTAGTACAAATATGCATTTGGAAGCAAGAAATTGAAAGGATAAAATGCGTTGTCCGCCTTTAAAGTTTCCTGTCCAGATTCAACTTTATGTAGCTGAACACCAGTATTCCGGACATTACTATGCCAATTACAGGCAAAGCGATCAACAGCCTGTCCGCCATTTCAATCGGACGTAACTTGCCGTAATAGGCTGCGAGATTAACCGCTTCTAGAAGAGAATACACAGATAACAACAAGGATAGTAATCCCAACACCAGGTTGGTTATAAGGTGCTTATAGTAATACTGTACCCCGAAAATGGCCATAATAAACACCGGGTAAATATTAAAACGCCCACCCTTCAGCAAGCTCATTAAAAACCATGCAAGCCCTACCAGGAAGTAGAACCCGTAGGCTATATACACCCACACCTGGAACGAACTTGTGCGCTTATTCAGCATGGTTAATTCAATTTATCAAACTTAAAATCATTGTTTAGCA
>CANBQQ010000164.1 GCA_947371715.1 Flavipsychrobacter stenotrophus | reverse complement strand
CATCTATGCGGAGTATCTCTTCTACTATGTCTGCAGGTTGAGATACGTCGGGTTTGTTAGAAGGAACTTGTAGTGTAAGTCCATCGGCAGTTTCGGCAATGATCACAAAGCCTAATGCTGTTAGTGTTTCTTTGATCGCTGCCGGTGTATATTCCTTGCCGCTCAGCTTGTGTATGTAGCTGTATGTTATAGTTACTTCAACAGGCTGTAGTGCAGTAGGGTAAAGGTCTGTAACCTCACTGGCTATTGCTCCGCCTGCTATGTCCACGATCATTGCAGCAGCACGCAGCAGAGCCGGTAATACGTTATTTATGTCCACACCCTTCTCAAAGTGAGTAGCTGCATCAGTACGTAAGCCGAAGTGGGTGCTGGTGATGCGGATATGTCTTGAGTCGAAATAAGCACTTTCGAGGAATACATTAGTTGTGGCGTCGGAGATGCCACTATATGCGCCACCAAATACGCCGCCAATACCCAATGGGCCGTTGGTGTCACAAATCATAAGATCTGTAGAGCGCATCTTTCTTTCCTTATCGTCCAGACCGGTGAAAGGCGTGCCGTCGGGAAGGAATTTAACGATGATCTCACTACCTGCTATCCTATCTGCATCATATGCGTGCAGGGGCTGGCCATATTCATGCAGTACGAAATTGGTAATGTCTACAATGTTGTTGATGCTGCGAACGCCAATAGCAGTAAGCCTTTGCTTCAGCCATTCAGGAGATTCGCCCACCTTTACATTCTTCAGGCTTACACCTGTGAAGCGTGGACAGGCCGCCTGTGCTTCTACAGTCACATTTACCAGGTTGCCCTTAGCAGATGTATCATTGCTGATAGCCGGCATTACCACTTCATGCTTGCCACCCTTATGATGAGTGAGGTAAGCACAAACATCGCGCGCCACGCCTATATGGCTGTTGGCATCGCTGCGATTGGGTGTAAGACCTATATGGATCGTGAAATCTGTTTCAGGAATATTGAAGTAATCTTTGGCAAGCGTACCTACAACAGCATCTTCCGGCAAGATCATGATGCCTGCATGGCTTTCTCCAAGACCTATTTCGTCTTCTGCGCAGATCATGCCTTCGCTTTCTTCGCCACGTATCTTTGCTTTCTTTATAAGGAAAGATTCACCATTGGTGGGGTGTACGGTTGTGCCAACAGTTGCTATTACTACCTTCTGACCTGCAGCGACATTAGGAGCGCCACAAACTATTTTCAGCGGAGTATCGCCGCCAACATTTACTGTGGTAACGCTCAACTTATCTGCATTGGGGTGTTTGCCACAGGTGAGTACTTCACCTATTACAAGCCCTGCAAGACCGCCGCGCACGGCTTCTGAGCGCTCAATGGCCTCTACTTCAAGACCTATAGACGTTAATATCTGGCTTAGTTCGTTTACTGGTATAGCTTCCGGCAGATAATCCATCAGCCACTGGTAAGAAATGGTCATTCTTTCAATATAATTTTGGCAAAGATAATCTACGTTATACCAAAACCCATGAACTTAAAAAAATGCTTTAACAAAGTTACTTATCCCCATGAAAACCTGCATATTGTGTTAATAAGGTCTTAGTAACGAAATAGTTTGGGGATATCCCTAAGGATTTCGGAACTTTGTGTGCATAAACATGTGGATAAGGGGTGTGCATGAGGTAAGTAACTATAAGCAGTTGTTTTCTTTGCGATTATCAAAATCGCGCCTACATTCGTCCTCCCCACAACTGTTTCAATATCTTCTTTTTGTAAAGGTCAAAGGCTACAATGCGGGCAACAAATGAAGACCATGATGGGAAAAATATAAATTAAAATACTACATAAGCTATTAATAAATAATGTCAGTTAACGTTAAAAAAGATTTTGGAAATACCAGGAGCCGTAAACCGGCCGATATGACCTCTATGGTATTTGGCAAGGTGCCACCTCAGTCATTAGAGCTGGAGGAAGCCGTGCTGGGTGCCTGTATGCTGGAAAAAGACACATTTGCGCAGGTGCTGGAAGTGATACAGAGTGCAGAGTGTTTTTACCTTGATGCACACCAGAAGATATATGCCGCTATGCGTCGCCTGTTTGACAAGGGTACGCCGGTGGATCTGCTGACGATCTCTGACGAACTGAGAAAGACAAATGAGCTGGAAATAGTGGGTGGTGCTTATTTTCTGACCCGCCTTACTATGGCGGTTATGTCGTCCGCACACGTGGAAGCCCATGCACGTATTGTGATGGAAAAATTCATTCAGCGCGAACTGATCCGTATTTCGGGATCGGTGATAGCTGATGCGTATGAAGACAGCACCGATGTGTTTGACCTGATGGATAAGGCTGAATCAGGCCTTTATGAGATAACGGATAAGCACTTACGTAAGAACTTTAAGAGCCTGCAGGATGTACTCGTGCAGACGATGAATGAAATAGATGAAGCCCGCAAAAAGACGGATGATCTTACCGGTGTGCCATCGGGATTCAAGGGATTGGATCAACTGACCTCGGGTTGGCAGAAAACGGATCTAATTATCCTTGCGGCTCGTCCGTCGGTGGGTAAAACGGCGTTTTGTCTGAACCTGGCCATGAATGCGGCCATGAACCCCGGTAAGGAGTTTCCTGTAGCGTTCTTCTCATTGGAAATGGGGGCGGGGCAGATAGTGAAAAGGTTGCTGAGTGCGGTAACGGACGTGCGACTGGAAGCGATCACCCGCGGTAAGATGGCCGACCATGAGTTTATTCAGATGTCTCAGCGTATGGCCAAGCTGGCACAGGCTAAGATATTTATTGATGACCAGGCGGCATTGAACATCTTTGAGTTGCGTGCCAAGTGCCGCAGGTTGAAGCAGAAACACGACATTAAAATGATCATCATCGACTACCTTCAGCTGATGACAGGTGGCGATAAGGGCGGTAACCGTGAGCAGGAGATCAGTAAGATATCAAGAGACTTGAAGGCATTGGCTAAAGAGTTGGATGTGCCGGTTATAGCGCTTTCGCAGTTGAGTCGTGCGGTAGAGACCAGAAAGGAATCGAAGGTGCCGCAGTTGAGTGACCTTCGTGAATCGGGTGCGATCGAGCAGGATGCGGACATGGTAATGTTCTTGTATCGTCCGGAGTACCATGGTATCAATAATGATGAGATGGGTGAGACCATTGAGGGTGAAACGCATATCCACATAGCCAAGCATCGTAATGGTAGCCTGGGTGTAGAAAAGGTTCGCTTCATTAAGGAATACCAGCGTTTCGTAGATCTGGAAGATAAGTTCAGTCAGTTTGGCCCTGCGCCTACCGACAATCCTGCTGCCGGCATACGCCGCGATACCAGCGAGTTTGGTGGTTCTAAGATGTTCATTCCCGGCGGCTTTCAGACCATGCAATCTAAGGCCAATGATGTGAACTGGGACGATGATGACCTGGGTGGCCCGGGCTCAACATTTGGCAAGAAACCAAAGCCGGGTGATGAAGACGCGCCGTTCTAGTTAGATGAACTGTATGTATAAGCGGCTGGTGTAATGGTTGTTAACAGGTAATAAACTAAAATAAATCTTTTTCAGGGTTATAATGTTTGGCACGCAAATTGTATTTTCGAGCCATATTATTAATCACTAAAAAAGAAGAAGGGAATGAAACACATTTTGATTGCCATTACGGCCCTGTTTTTCACTTTTGGAGCAAATGCTCAAAGCGACACTATTTACATGCATAATGGCAGTAAAGTAATAGGTACAGTAAAGAAAGTAGGAGAACACACAGTTAGCTTTAGCTACATGAACGAAGATGTAGAGCAGGTTTTGGGTAAGTATGCTATAGGCCATGTAATATATGGTAAGAGCGGTCGTTCTCAGGAAATTACTCCAAAGATCAACATCAAATCTGAAGATGATTGGGAACAAGTAATGATCGTTGAAAGCCAGGATGAGATCGCAGGTTTGAAGAGGGTAGATGAGATCCGTGGAAAGACTGCATTCATCAACTACCGTACAGGTGCCGGTGGCGATCAGACTGCATTGAAGAAATTAAAGAAAGAAGCTGCAGGTAAAGGTTGTGCATTCGTATTCATGACATCTGATAAGGATATCGATCGTAAGAGTTCAGGTGGCGGTTCTTTCGGACAGACTCAGTCTATCAAGAGAGGCGTTGCTTATAGCTACTAATCGAACTTTTATAACATTTTGTATAGGCCTCCGCATATCCTGCGGAGGCCTTTTTTTGTGTAATTGCCGCTGTGATATTTCATAAATCAGTAAATTTGTACAAAGCGATATTGGTTATGACAACGACTGAAATGCTACGTGAGAATGTAAGAAAGTATATAGATAATGCTGATGAAAATTCATTGCGCAGAGTACAGGCTATTTTGGAAATAGACCAAAGTGGTGAATGGTGGAATGATGATCAATTTGTAAGAGAGTTAGATTCGCGTTATGAAGCTTTGGAGTCAGGTGCTGATAAAGGATTGACGCTTGAGCAATTGAAAGTTTCTATTGAAAACCATAAGCAAAAAAAACGTGGCAAGTAAAAAGAAATATTCTCTGACAGTATCTTTAAAAGCAGAAAAAGAGTTGCTCAACTCTTTTGATTGGTATGAAGCCCAACAAGAAAACTTAGGAAATAGGTTTCTTTTGCACGTGTTAGAAAAGTTAAATAAAATAGCTGAAGACCCATTATACTATCCAATCAAGCATAATTTTTTCAGAGAAACACGTGTAGTTTCTTTCCCTTTCCTTATCATTTTCAGGGTGAATGAAGAAAAGAAAGCTATAAGAATCGTGTCAGTTTTTCACACTGCACAAAATCCCACTAAAAAGTACAAATAGGTGCAGTTAGAGCACTCTCATTTTGACAAGTCACAAAAAAGCCCGCAGCAACGCCGCAGGCTCTATAAAATAAGTTTCTATACAATCTTAGCGAAGGTCATTTACTTCTACGCCAGGGTGTGCTTTCGCATTCCATACAAAGAAGTCGTCAGCTACAGCAGCGTTGGTAACTACATTACTGATCATATACTGTGTTTTGTTGCCGTTTTTAGCCCATATGTTGCCGCCAACTATCATGGATGTCGCCCTGTCTACCAATAGCTCTATTTTAGTGGTTTGCTTGCTTGCGTCGATTGGCGTCAGCTCTATTACATCACACTTCTTACCGCCTTCTGTGCGTTCTCCGGCATACTTGTATTTGTATTCCTTGTCATAGAAGTTAGTGAGCAATTTAGCAGGAGATATGCTCTGGTCTTTAGGGTTGAATGTACTTACTGTAACTTCTTTTGCATCAGCGCTGTAAGTCCATACTGTTTTGTTATCGCAAATGATCTCCTGGCCGGTAAGGGTTACATGGTATTTAGTTCCTTTTATAGCTATTGTTCCTTTCTTAGAATCACTCACTTTACCACCGGTCAACTTTAGTGCGAAATTGGCCTTGATGGTCTTCAGGGTATTTACTTTTTTAGTCACACCATCCAATACTGCTTTGGCTTTAGCATCCTGTGCGTGTACTGTTTGTGCCGCAAAGCAAAGTGCCAATGCGCATACTGATAATAATTTCTTCATCCTTTAATAGAATTATTGAGTGGTTAGAAAATCGGGTGCAAAGGTAAGTATGACAGGTAAATAAAATACGCTGTCAATGTTATATAATACATAAATAGTGCCAGAAGCTAAGTCATAAGTCAAAACCCAAAAGTGGCGTTGGTACGTGTGTAGATTTGTCAACTTTCTAAAAAGTTGACAAATCTTGTTGAATCCGACTATTTCAACGTTCCAAAAAACTCTTCGAGTTCATTTTCGCTGGTGAAATAGACATCTCTTGGCTTGCTGCCTACAGCCGGTCCTACTATACCTGCTGCTTCCAGTTGGTCCATTATACGACCTGCGCGGTTGTAACCGAGGTTGAAACGACGCTGCAGATTAGATGTAGATCCGCTCTGCATCTGCACTACAGTGCGGGCGCATTCTTCAAATAGTTTATCTCGGTTCTTGGGGTCAAATGTTTTGGCTCCGCCATCTTCATCGTCCATTTCAGGCTCAGGTAGCGGGTGTGCTTTCAGGTAGCCTCTCTGGCCGCCTATGAAGTTCACCACATTCTCTACCTCAGGTGTGTCAACAAATGCACACTGCAGGCGCAACAGCTCACTACCATGAGATATCAACATATCTCCACGACCTACCAGCTGCTCGGCACCGCCAGTATCCAGGATGGTACGGCTATCTACCTTGGCCGATACCTTAAAGGCTATACGTGCAGGGAAGTTGGCCTTGATAGTACCTGTAATCACATTTACCGATGGACGCTGAGTGGCAATGATTATATGTATACCCACCGCACGCGCCAGCTGTGCCAGGCGGGCTATAGGCATTTCCACCTCTTTGCCGGCAGTCATGATCAGATCGGCAAATTCATCAATTACCAGCACTATGAACGGCAGGTACTTATGTCCGTTCTCGGGATTCAGCCGGCGTGCAATGAATTTTTCGTTGTATTCCTTTATGTTTCTTGCACCAGCGTCTTTGAGCAGGCCGTAGCGGTCGTCCATCTCATCGCACAGGGCTTTGAGGGTGTAGATCACCTTCTTAATATCGGTAATGATCGGCTCTTCTTCATTAGGCAGTTTGGCCAGGAAGTGTTTTTCAATAGTACGATATATCGAAAGTTCCACCTTTTTAGGATCGACCATTACAAACTTAAGCTGCGATGGGTGCTTCTTATACAACAAAGATACCAATATGGCATTGATACCCACTGACTTACCTTGTCCCGTAGCACCCGCCATCAACAGGTGCGGCATAGTGGCCAGGTCAACTATGTAATTTTCATTATCAATTTTCTTACCCAATGCAATAGGCAGGCTCATTTTGTTGTCTACAAACTTAGGGCTGCTGAGCAATGCCTGCATGCTTACTATCTGCTTGTTGGCGTTTGGTACTTCTATACCTATAGTGCCTTTACCTGGTATAGGCGCTATGATACGTATACCCAGTGCTGCAAGGCTCAGGGCAATGTCGTCTTCCAGGTTTTTGATCTTGCTGATGCGTACACCCTTGCCCGGTACCACTTCATATAGGGTAACTGTAGGGCCTACGGTGGCACTGATCTGTTGAATCTCAATGCCAAAACTGTTGAGCGTCTGCACGATCTGATCTTTATTTCGCTCCAGTTCGCCTTT
>CANBQQ010000163.1 GCA_947371715.1 Flavipsychrobacter stenotrophus | reverse complement strand
TCTGTCCTAATCCCTGGGAAAATGACCATGAAGGGACGCCATAATTCTTTATGTAGTCGCTCATCTGAGCCATCCATGGGACATAAATATTTACAGAGTCACTACCAATATCTTTATACAGGTATACTTTTTCTCCTGAGATAAAATCATAGAAAACGATGAGGCAGCATAGGGCTATTGCGGCCATCAGGAAATAGATCTCCTTGCCTTTTATAAAGTTGGTGATGGTGCTGGCCGATATTGTGCCGGGTTGTGGTTTTGATGGGGTAGCCTGATTTTGGACGGGTATTTCTTCCAGACTTTTTTTATTAGGTGTCTTATTTTGTTTGGCCATGCCGCAAAGTATAAATGATTTATAAAAGTAGCAAATAAGTGACTGGCATATAATCGATTCCAATTAAGAGTGGGCACGTCTCCATACTGCCAGTGACACGAAATAGCCACTCTCGTCGGCAATGTCAATATTTCGTGGTCTCAATCTTATTCTGAAAGAAGATATGCCCTTCATCTGGTTGAGTTGCTCTACGTCATTTCGTTTTACGTCTATAAGGTAATATCCGGTTTTGTGGTCGAGGTGTTCCTTTATCCAGGTGACTACTGTGCCGTTGCCGCCATCGGCTTCCTGCAGTTGCCGCATTTCTGGCAAAGCCCAGATGGCCCTGTGGGCCTCAATGTCGTCTTTAGATAATAGTGAAAGTGCTCTTTTATAATATTCTTCACGTGTGTTCTTGTCGAGGTGGTCGGTGTTGTTAAATGCGGAATCTATTTGAATAAATGCACTTTTGGTATTCTTGTCCAGCCTTATGATATAGGGGGAGTAGTAGAGATCGCTGTAATATTTCTGAAATGAAGTGTCCCGGAGCTTAATGTTGGAATTTTCTATCAGGTTGATCCTCTTAGTATCATCGCCTTTTTTGCCAATGCAACCTGCCATTACCAATACCAGGCAAAAGATATATACGAGTCTTGTAACAGTCATGATAAAGGAAATTGTATGTTCACATTTGCAAAGTTAATTGCTCCCTTCTAATAGCGGAAATTACCGGAGTGAATAATCTGTCTTTTGAATAAAGTTCAATAAAATGACTGATTGTGTATTTTATTTTGAACATTATTTATGAAAAAGTAAATTTTATTTAATTATTTTTTACTTTTGCCTAACACATGGCAAAAAAACTACCGCATATCTGTCCAAGTTGCTCCTCGCTTCTTAATGTAAAGAGCCTTATCTGCAGCCATTGCGATACTGAAGTGTCCGGAAACTACAATTTGCCGGCACTTGCCAGTCTTACAGAAGAGGACCAGCAATTCATTATCAGCTTTGTAAAGTGCAGCGGCAGCCTTAAAATAATGGCTCAGGACCTGGGACTGAGTTACCCTACGGTACGTAATATGCTTGATGATGTTATCCTTAAATTAGGTGTGGTACAGAAGAAATCAACTGGGGAAATATGAGAACGAAATTGTTTAATCCTTTCATTTTTTTAGCTGGCGGTAAGGCTTTGGCTTTAGGACTGGCTGGTATGGTAATGGCAGCCCTTCTTGGTTTCTTTGGTCGCTCTCATTTTAATGGCGTACTCGATTTTCATAAATTCAGAGATGTGCTTCCTTTATATATATCCTTTACGGAGCAGGCAATTATATTTTTGTGCTTAGTTGTGCCATTTTATGCTGCCGGTCGCATTTTTTCAAGATCTCAGATCCGCCTTGTGGATGTTGCCGGTACGCTGGCACTTGCCCGGTGGCCAATGATACTCACTGCTATGACAGGGTTTGGATTACCAGCAGACATACGCGGGCTTGCTGATATTACTGCGGGTGTTATTGTATTGGCGTTGGTTGGGTTTGTTTTCGTGATATGGATGGTAGCGCTTTCCTACAATGCATTTTCTGTATCCTGTAATATTAAAGGAAGCAAGGCGGTCTCTATATTCATAGTTTGCCTGCTGATCGCAGAGATATCAGCATTTTATTGCTGTAGTCAGTTATATCCTCATTCCTAATTGTAACATCTTAAAATATTTTATGAAAAAGATCATTGTTTCTTTTTTGGTAGCCTGCAGCGTAGCAGGCACTGTGTGCGGACAAGAACACAAGGATGTGGATGCTGTTGTGGGCAGGTTCCAGCAGTATTTTAATGCCGACCAGACAGATAGCCTTTATACTATGATGTCGGGCAGAATACAGCAACTGATGCCCCTGGAAAAGACTAAAGCAATGATGCAGCAATTGCACGGGCAGATGGGTGATTTCAATTCGTATAAATATTCAAGTACTGAGGGGAAGATGACGTATTACAAGGTGGCATTCAAAAATGTGAATGCGATATTGATAGCGTCTCTTGATGAAAATAAAAAAATGGATGTGTTCAGGTTTACACCTGACAAGACCGATGAAAATAAGAAGGCTGAAGCAGGAGCGACGGAAATATCAATGACTCGTGAAGGGGCGGTAATACATGGGACACTGACCATGCCTGAAACGAAAGGTAAGGTGCCTGTTGTATTGCTTATAGCAGGGTCGGGACCTACTGACAGAGATGGTAATAGTACTTTGGGTATCACTGCGGCATCATACAGATTGCTGGCCGATTCGCTGAGAAATGCCGGAATTGCCTGTGTGCGATATGATAAACGCGGAATAGGAGAGAGTACTGCGGCAAGCAAAAGTGAAGAGGATATGAGTTTTGACGATATGGTAAATGATGCTTCAGGGTTTGTGGCTATGCTGAATAAGGATGAGCGGTTTTCGGGCGTAATTGTAGCCGGTCATAGTGAAGGATCGCTGGTGGGTATGATAGCCGCTGGAAAGGGTAGGGCGAAGAAGTATATATCAATATCGGGGATCGCTGCCCCGGCAGATAAAGTACTGAAAGTGCAGCTTGCATCATTTCCGGCTGACGTGAGGAAAAATGCCGACGTCATAATGGACAGTTTAAAGAAGGGATATAGCGTAACGAATATACACGCAGATCTGATGATGTTATTCCGCCCGTCTATTCAACCTTACATGAGGTCTTGGTTGAAATACGATCCTCAGTCAGCGATAAAGAAATTGAAAATACCTGTAATGCTGGTGCAGGGTGATAATGATGTGCAGGTAGCAACAGCTAATGCACAGCAATTGAAGAAAGCGCTACCGGCGGCAAAACTGGTGATATTTAAAGATATGACCCATGCATTGAAAGATGCCGCACATGACTATGAAAAGAACCTGGCGACGTACAAAAACGCTGACTTGTCGCTTACTCCCGGCCTGGCAAGCGCCATAATAAGTTTTATTAAAAAGTAGGTGTAGTGACCGATTGCAATTGTGCTCCGCTTATCTTTGCGGGCAAATTTTCTATACCAACTTGAGCAATAAGATAAAAGTAGCCGCGGTAAGTTACCTCAATACAAAGCCATTGTTATATGGTATTGAGCGTAGCGATGTGATGAATGATATAGAGTTGGTGGTAGATTTTCCGGCTAATCTTGCCCGTAGACTACAGGAAGGGTCAATAGATCTTGCGTTGTTGCCTGTGGCTGCTATGCCGCAGATAGAGGGCGCACGCATAATCAGTGACTATGGTATAGCTACGGACGGCAATGTAGTCTCTGTAGCGTTGTTTAGTCACGTGCCGATGGAGGAAATTGAGGTAGTATATCTTGATTACCAATCACGTACTTCTGTAAGGTTGGCGCAGGTCTTATTGGAACATCACTGGAAGAAGGATGTTGTTTACAGGCAGGCAGCTGTTGACTACATTGATCATGACATTAAAGGAAAGAATGCAGGCGTGATCATAGGTGACAGAGCGCTGCAGCAGTTGGATAATTTTAAATATGTCTATGACCTTTCAGCCGCATGGAAAGACTATACTGGTTTGGATTTCATCTTTGCTGCATGGATAGCTAACAAGGATCTGCCGGTGGATTTTATAGAAAAATTTAATAAGGCTAACGCAATTGGTTTTGATCACCTTGATGATATCATTGCTGCCAACCCTTTTCCTGAATATAGTTTGTATACCTACTATACCGACAATATCAAGTATGTGCTGGACGAGCAGAAAAGAGCAGGCTTAAAGCGTTTCCTGGAACTTATCTAGACGTCGGTTTCGTGGAGTGCCATTATGGGAATATAGCTGGTGTTAACTATGGCTTTTGTGTGGCTTTTATGAAACAGGTTTTCGAAAAATGAATGTCTGCGGGGCATAAGTATAAGCCAGTCAAGGTGGTACTTTGCCACAAAGTCAAGTATCGATGAATCTACATCTTCTCCAAAACTATAGTGGTACAGCGGGTTTGCGGGCATCAATAATCCTCTTGCTCCATTATTTATCTCGACATTCATTTCTCCTTCTTCAGGTTCCCGTTGATTGTTGTGTATGTGTAGTTCAGCTCCCAGTGTCAATGCCAGTTGTGCCAGCTGCTGCAGCGCATGTTCGCTGCCACCTAACTCATTGTCGTAAACGAAGCCAATTTTGCGCACCTGCTCATATTGTGTATCGGGGGGAATTGCCAGAATAGGGAATTTAAGACTTCTGAAAGCCTCGAGTAAGGTGCTATCCATCCATGATGTATTTTCCTGTGAATAGCTATTGCCCACTAATACGAACATTGGTGGTTCATCATCTCCGATGAGCCCATTAATAGCATCAATAACATTGCCATAGATGACAGCTTTTCTGAATGTTATCTGAGGGTATTGATGTCCGAGTTCTGCTATTAATTTATTAAGAGTTATTTCTGCATCTTCCCTGAATTCGCTTGCCGGCAGGGGAACAGTCATGTCGCCCAGTGTGAGTGGAATGGAATAAGTGTGAAGGATAGTAACGTCTGCATTTTGCGCCAGTGCAAGATCGCATGCATATCTCACAGCATTATCTGCTACACTTGAAAAGTCTGTTGCTGCAATGATGAAAGGCATAGGATGAGATTTTACATAAAGATATATAAAAACTATGCCCCCTTAATGTTATAAAACTGTGACTGTGTAAGACTTAGTCTTTTTTAGAAATGAAATCTGCTGCCTTGATAAATACCTTACGGGCAGTAGTAATGAGTATCTGAAGATCCAGCAGGAGGCTACGGTGCTTCATGTAATATATGTCCCACTGAATACGTTTGCGTAATTCACGCTCGCCGTTTATTTCGCCTATATAATCCTTTATCTGCGCCATACCGGTCATGCCGGGTTTTACTTCGAGACGAAGATTGTAATAAGGGATTACCTCAGAATAGTAATTAGTATGGTATACCATGTGCGGACGTGGACCCACAATACTCATCTGGCCTAAAAAGACATTAAAAAATTGTGCGGTCTCATCGAGATGGCTGATTCTGAGGAATTTTCCTACACCGGTAATACGCTTATCATTGATAGAAACCTGTGTAGTGTCTGCTTCGTCATTAACGTACATGGTACGAAATTTATAGCAGTTAAATTCAGCGCCCATCAAACCAGTACGTTTTTGTATGAAAAAAACCGGTCCTTTAGAGCTGAGCTTTATGAGTAGGGCGAGTATTGGAGTTAGCCATGACATAACCAATAAAATGAAGATAGATGACATTGTAATATCCACCAACCTTTTTATAGGATAGTAATAAGCGGCAGGTTTATGCTCCAGGTACAATTGATTGATCTCCTGAAACATATACCTAATATTAGATATGTTTGACTGTGGAATGGAAACTATAGGCGTTCGTTCCACTGTAAATTCTAATGTTGAGTTATGCTCCATCTAAATGAAAAGTAATGCTATTTACTTTTGGAGTGCAAATATCGTGCTACATTTTGGAATATCAGCACATACTGGTCATGATGGTTAAATTTATTAAAAAACTATATTTTGTGTATATCTAGTTGAAAATCATTGGTATTAACACTTAAATTGGGGTTGTAGAAGGGATCATTGTTAATATAATTTAACCATTTTCCTCTGAATATATTATAATCAATTTCATGTTGTTCCCAATTTTGCTTGTTGAGATAAGGTTGTCCTCTAGATGCTGATTCATAATGATATAGCTCAACATCGGGTACATATACATTGAAATACCCCTTTGTCAATAATTTAAGGCAGAAATCTATATCGTTATACTCTACCCGCAGAGATTCGTCAAATCCACCAACTTCATCGAATATGGTGGTTCTTACCATTATGCATGCACCGGTAACAGATGAATAATTGTTTAGTGATTTGATATAGTTAAAGTACCCTCTTTCTGATCTGTGTACATTAGCGAATACGTGTGCAGCTGCTCCTCCCAAACCTAAAACAACCCCGGCATGCTGGATTGTATCGTCGGGGTAGAGAAGCTTTACACCTACAGCACCCGTTGCATCCCGCTGGGCAAATGAAATCATTTGCGTTATCCAGTCACCGTGTATTACTTCAATATCGTTATTCAGCAAAAGGAGATAATCGCCTGTGGCTTTTGAACGACCGAAATTCATAAGTTTTGAGAAGTTGAACGGGAACGTGGCATCATAGCACTTAAAAATATCGCCATATGCCTTCGTATAGCGCTCTACCAGTTCAAAAAAATCAGGAGCATCGCTGTTGTTGTTCAACAGTATGATCTCGTAATTTTTATATTCTGTCAGATCAATAATAGATCTCAACGCCTTGTCCAGTAGTGCTGCATGATTCTTAGTAGGTATTATAATACTAACCTTACCAGGCTTTGTTATCTCGTATTTTATTTTGTATCCACCGGGTGTATCGGTAATATCTTCGGCAAGCCCAGGAGTATTACGCCTTACCAACGCATCATTTAATGCATTACGAGCGGCCACATAGGCATATGGCTTAGCATCGCCCGATGGGGCTGCAACAGACAGTGCATGGATACGCCAGTGGTAGAGTACTTTAGGTATGTGCCCGATATGGGTGGTCAATTCAGTAGCGCGGAGAAGCAGATCGTAATCCTGGCTGCCTTCATAGCCAAGACGAAATCCTCCTACTTTGTCCACCAGTTTCTTAGTCATCACGATGACATGGCCCATATAATTTCTGGAAAGCAGATTATCGGGTGCCCAGTTGGGTTTGAAATGTGGTGAACTGTAAACTCCATGATCGTCTATCTTATCCTCGTCAGAATAGATAATTTGATCCTCTGGGTATTGGTTGATGTGCTTAACAAATTCGAAAAGGCAGTTAGGTGTAAGAAGATCATCGTGAT
>CANBQQ010000162.1 GCA_947371715.1 Flavipsychrobacter stenotrophus | reverse complement strand
TCAGTAATTATCGCATTGCTCCGCTTACCGAGCTCTGGCGAAGTCTCTTGTCTGGCGTGAACCACCATGTCATTTGCACTATTCTTTGAGTGCTGTAGCGCAACAAAATAAGGATTCCCGGTTTTTAGACCCTCATCTAAAAAAGATGACACCCTATTTTCGGCATTTACGTTTTTTATAATGGAACTTACTATGCTACTTACCGCCAAAACAGATAGTGCGGTTGCAATCGCTGTATATGGTCCGGCAACCGATGCCGCTTCACCAGCATTAAGCGAAGCTGTTATTACTTCAGCAACTGCCGTAGCTTCAGCAACAGTCTCCGTCGCTGCTACAAATTTTTGGACACCTCCTAAAGCATCTATTAATGCGTTACCACCCTTAACAAATGGCTTAACCTTTGCTGCTAATTCAGCGGTAACCCCCCTAACCTCTCCCAGCTCCACTGTACTCTTAGCCGTAGTTCCTATAGCTTTAGCGAGCTCAATATATTTACCCATTTCGGAAAGTGTCGGTTTGGCCTGACCAAGAGTTAGTATGCCTTCTTGCGATGCAATTTGGGGTCCATCCAGGACTTCTGATCGCGCGGATTGATTTTGTACGATAAAACTTCTAACTACAGAATTATTTATCCTGTTTATATTATCATTCAACACCTTTACTACATTGCTCAACTCAGTCATGTTCCCAATAGTGTTCTCCAGTGTCTTATTATAAAGAGTGAGCAATCCTACGTTATACGTTTGGAATAATTGGTCTGGTACAGAATACATAGCTAATAGATTGGTGATAGGATTTAAAAAGGGCTGTGCTGTCATTTATCTGCGTTCTTCCGCAGATAATTCAGATGTGCTATTTTTTGTGCAAAAGCTTCATCGCTCAGAGAGCGGTGGTCCAGGCCCGGCAGGTAATGTTCAAGCATTGTTTCAAGGTAGCCAAAGGAGTCATGTGCCGGGCCGCCACGCGACTCCTCTATAAGTTTACCAGTTTAGCTTTTTTGCCTTCCAGTTTTACTTTCAGTTCCTGGCTTATACCTATAAACATCTGGTCATCTTTTAATAGTTCTTCACTGCCACCAATGAAGGTTAGTGTGGCCAGTTCTTCAAATACATCCAATGCCTTATCTCTGTCTGCTTTGCTCATGGCGCAGTTCAGCTCATTGCGTCCCGGGTTTTTAAAATACCCAATGTGTCCATCTACCTCCAGTGCATAAATGCCATATTTATATTTGGCCTTCCATTCCGCTACTTGCTGTTCACTTACCTCACCGGTTAGCATGATATTCTGTTTGCCACCTGTTGTTTCACCCTGCTGGGCATAATATTTTTGTTGCATGATCTGTTAATTGAATTGTCTTGTAAATCTTTTTATAGACACTATCAGGCTGACACCAGACCCATAAAAATGATCGGTAGTGTTATATCCATATTCTTGGCTCCCTGCTCCCATCCTTTCTCAAAGTCTTTTATCTGCACGCCTTTAAGGGTATCTGTCTGCAACGGTCTTCCAGCCTGGGGTTTGTAAGTGACTATGATATCAAACTGCATATCTAATACGTCATTACCACCAAAATCTACGGCTGCGGCATTCATATTGTCCAGTGCACCTTTAAGCACCTTTATCTGCCCTTCATACGTGCGATTGCCACTCTGTATACTTATAGGCTGATCACCCGCACCATGCAGCAGTTGCTTGTCTTTCACCGCCTTATACTTTAGCCCGCGGATCTTCACCAGCGGCGCTCCTGCAAACAGCACAGACATGTCTGCCCATTCACATTCCTTACTATCAAAAAAAGTTATACTTGCCATAAATTATTTTCATTTATTGAATTGTTGAAAATTGCGCCGTTACGCTATTCATTAAAGCGCCGGATTATCAAAGCCAAGATTGATCTCTATGTTTGTAGCATACCCTACAGGCACTATTCTGAGGATCACGTTCAGTTGATTAGTACTGAGTATATTCTGTGCCGGGTCTATAATGCACGATACACTGCTTATCTCCCTGTTTACGGTCATGGTATTATTTACCTGATTCTCTATTTGCTGACTCAGCCATTTGCAAAATCCTGCATCAAGCGTACCATCCGCATTTACCGGCACCTCATCATCTACCTCTTGCACAAATATGGAGTAGGCCAGTGTATGCACCTTGTCAATTACCCGGCCCCTGGCAAGAAAATGGTAATCATCCGTAAACGCACTGCAGGTATCATCGCCCGAGAAAAAGTAACCCGATACATTTGGGTACGTGATAAAAGTGATGTATCCCTTTCCTGCTATTTCCGGAATGTCGTTATGAACGCTTTCCAAAGTTGCCGAACCAAGATAAGCAGCCCTGTTACTCAGGGCCCCGGTTCTTACTCTGCTCACCTTTCTCATCACAGGTATTACCGCAAGCCTGCCAAGTAATAAACCAATACAGGCTTTGTCTCCCGACTCTGTATCGCCAACCAAAATCGCTGTTCTGTTGTTTGTTGTTCCACCAGTTAGATTTACCAGTGTTGCGGCGCTCCCATGGTATGATGTTCCACCTATCACTGCTCTGAACGGTTGTTGGGCATCAAAATACTCCCTTGCCAATACATCCATTTTCTGTGCAGCATCGTACACGTCTGCATTTATGGTGTTCGTTGTATCAATGGTCAATGTAGTTGCAAGAGCATAGGCCGTGTCGTTGGTCATTACACCCAGTAGTTTTATTCGCCCTCTCGCATAATCCAGCAACTTTCTTACGCCGTCTGTGTTATGTGGCTCTACAATGTCCACACACGACATTTCTGCCCTCGTCAACATCAGGTAAAGCGATGCTCCCGGGCCTGCTTCTGTATAAAAATCAGCCACTTGCTTGTACGCAAACGCGTTATTGGACAGGGTGATGTCATATTCCGCCAGACCGTCAAGGCTTTTAATTAGAATCGGTGTCTCTACTGTATAAGTACTACCTACTGATGCTCCGGTTAAAACCATACCGGCAACACCATCATCCGTCTGTAATGTTGACCCAAGTTGGCCATTGGCCAGGGTTAAATTTACTGTTCCCATTTCTATAGTTTTATTTTGTTAGTATTGTTCATCTTCGGCAATAGCTGCACACAAGCCATCAACCATCATATCTTTAATTGCAGCTCTTGCCTCCCGCCTCGTAATGGGTATAACATAATCGTCATCTAGTTCCTGTGCGTGTTCTCTGGCCTGGCTCATCTCTGTAAATGCCAGCTGGTCTGCGGTAAAATATAATACCTCGGCTTTGGGATGTTTTCTGAAGTAGTGTTTTGCATTTTTCATAGCAATACGGTTTATTGTTGTTTGTTTAATTGTATTTAATGAATCCGCACAGCGCCTTGTCCGTTATCAGTCGCTTATGTCTCACTACCTCATAACCCTCTCGGCCGCCTGTATCATTGCTATTCCCTTCAATGGTGTATATCACCTGTCCTTCCGCCTTTTCTACTATACCGGTGTGGCCCTTACCTCCACCATACAATAAGATAAATTGATACCCTGGTAAGACTAGTGAAGGATCTTTCAAAACTGCCGCTTTGGTTATTTTCTGGCTGGTCGATGTCTTATTCCAGCAGTCTAGTACACCTGCGGTGCGTATTACAGGACAGCGGTAATTTAGTCGTGCCGCGGCATTTGCAAAACACCAGTATACAAATGCCTGGCACCACGCATATCCCGGGTTCAGTCCTACAGAAAGCAGGTACTTATCTACCATAGGTCCGCTGTTACTTCCCAATGGCAGCTCCTGTTGGCCTATTTGTTGCTGCGCCATCATTAGAGCAAGGGAAGAGAGCGTAGTTGCAGCAGGCCCGTTATTATTGTTAGACATAGTTTGGGTGTTGAAATAGTTATCGATTCCGGTAGAGCACTCTCTACCCCTTCGCCGTAGTATACTTTACCTGTGTAAACAAGTCGTAGACGCTCTGCTTCAGCCTATTGCCATCAAGTGTTCCTGCTAACAGGCTGGCCAGCTTTTGCAACAGCGCATCCTGCATGTCTGGCTCCCTCTGCTTCAACTGGCTCGCAAAGCACTTCAGCTTTTCCTCGATGTCAGTGTATTGCTTGCAATGCTCAGCAATGGCCAGTGCTTCTACCGATTTGTCTAATGCGTAGATCAACTGCCTTCTGATAATGTCGTCTACACTGCCCGGTATTATTGCCGTTAGTATATCTGCTACCGGCGACTCAAGGAAACTTTTAATAGCTGTTGTTATTTGTAATGCGGTGTCTACATTCCTTTCCAGGAAGCTATCAAATTGTTGCAATAGCAAGCGTACCTGCTTTTTCATTTTCGTACAAAACATGGTGATGTGATTTAAGTGATGATTGATTATTGATGGTCTGTATTATTTACCGATCTGAATTCCAGCGCACGTATGCGCAGACCCTGTTTATATAAGCGGCGGCGAATGATGGCATCCTGCTCCTGCAGGCCTTTTATCTGCTCATTCTGTATAGTGGTAGTATGTGTCAATTGTTTTAGCTCGGTCACGATCTCATCAAGACGGTGAATTACCTGTGCCGTTACTACCTTTATTATATAGCCCAATATCGTTGCCATTGCTCCGGCCACCGCTATTAATATCCAGGTCTTTATTTCGTTGATCATAGTTGTAAAAAATGGCTCGATGGCTTAATGCCCCAATAGCTCAATGAGTGTAGTGAAGATTTGCAGAGTACCGTCCTATTGTGTTTATAGTTTCGAGAAAAAGAGATAGCGCACATTATCCAAATTGAGCCATTCAGCAATTAAGCCATCGAGCCATTAAATTCAGCAGCTACGCAGATGCTGCCTGCACTATAGCTATAACACCCTTGCCATCTGCGCGGCGCTTACGGCCACCCATACGCACACTCATGCTATATACATTGCCATAGTAGGTTGGGTCGTCAATACGCTCAAAAAACTTAACTGCACCTATCGCTCTTTCCAGGGCATCTGTCTGCCAGCAGAGTACTGTATCATTATCGTCGGCATGCACAGCACTTGCATAAGGATTCACAACCGGCACAGTGTCATTAGTGTAGGTCACAACAGCACTGCGCATCATAATGTTGAATCCGAACAAACGACCCAATACACCATCCTTGATATTATATGCTGCACTGAAGTCGCGGTAGTCGTTTACTGACAACTCATCGGTCAGTTGCTGAAACATGTCTGCACTCAGTAATGCATAGCGGCCTTCCATAGGTACATTCTGCTTATTCAATGCAAGCTGTGCTGCTTTTATGTCCTTTACCGTTAGCTTCTTCCGGTTACCTGTTGTGGTGTCAAGATGACTGGCTGCAGCGCCACCTGAAGTGCGTATCACACTGCCGGCAGCAGATGGCGACCACGACACGAGAATGTTATCGGCTATCGTTTGTTTTAATGAAGACTCGTGCTCAGACAAAACACTTTCGCGTTTACCATAGCTAAGCTCGAACGTTTCAGCATACGGTATCAATATCGGGTCAGATGTGTATTCATCAAGTGAATACGTAACATCACTATCCGCGCGCTGTACAATAGTACCAGGTAAAGAAGATCTGTTCTTTACAACATTCGGCAGTGCGCCGGCCTGTGGTATATGTACTACCTTACCTTGTAGTACAAACTGTCCTGCATCGGTCGATGCCAGGAGGAACTCATTGTTCTTGAACAGGTTCCCTTCAATGTGATCTTGCCAGATCTCTTTTTGAATTGCCATAATGGTATTGGATTTAAATTTGTAAACGTGTGGGAGGGTAACAGCCCTGAAAGCCTGACTGCCGGTAGGCAGGGGCGACATATTTGTACATGTTGATTGTATAGATCAAGATGATATTGATGCCAGACGAGATTAGAAGAAGAAGGATAGCAGGCGAGGAAAAACAACACCGTTTTTTACTAAAACAAAACCCATGAAACAACCAGACAAAACCTCTTGCCCGACTCCTTTTTGAACCCATCTCTGCCGCTGTTGCGTCTTCTGACCAACAGACATCGGGACGTATTCGTTTTGTATTGTACTATAAAATCGAAAAAAGAAGAAGGATAGCGGGCGAGGAAAAACAACACTGTTTTTTTACTAAAGCAAACCCATGAAACAACCAAGCAAAAACCTCTTGCCCGACTCCTTAAATTATTTATAAACCTTTCTCGCTATTGACTGGGACAACTATACACGTTATGATGCCGAAGGTATCAGATGTCTATAGCAATAGTGCCCCTTTTGATGACGATGCCGAAGGTATCGGATGTCTGTGTAAGCAACCTTCCTCTGGTCAAATTAGCCCAATTGGTAGCTGCCGCTCGTAACTGTGGTAGGATAACTAGATCAATATTGAAAAGCCTACGCAGCAAACTTCTTATCAAACAGTTCCTTGTAACGGGTGGGATCATTAGCCCTCAAAGCCTTTAGCTTTTTGCCGGCGGGGTCATTCTTTTCATAATCATCCCAGGCCCATTGCGCTTCTGTGGTATCATTACCTGCCCTCAGGCTTTCCGCTATTGTTCTGTAAGCTGGCATGGCTGTAATTAGTGCTTTCAATCCTTCTGCATTATCCGCGTAATCTACGGCCAGCCGGTCTTTCAGGCTCACAGTTATCTTTCTGTCTTCTAATGCCCGGTCAAGAATTGTTACGATCTCAGCAGTTGCATTGTTCTTCTTCAGCTCATCTATTTGCTGCACGAGAACTTGCTTGTCGTTCAGCAGCGCTGTGTTTTCGATGGTAAGCGTTTCCGCCTTCAGCACAAGATCTTTTACATTGTTGACCAATGTATCAACACCAGCATTGCTATCCATCGCCAATGCACTCTTGAGGTCGACCAACCACAAGCTATCTGGCGTCTTCATTGCCTGTAGTCCCGCGCCAATATCTACAAGGTTGATCTCATTCTCCTGTGCATCATACAGCGTGGTTAGTGCATTATTGTTACCGGGTATATCCACAAGGCTACACTCCTTATTATACCACTTGGTAATCGTTGGCCCTGTTTGCCCTGGCAGCATCATTTCAGGCTCGGTGCTATATTCCAGTACTACTATGTGCCCTACCGATGCCGCATTAAGAAACCCGTTTTCTGCCTCATCGCACATCTGTGTGCCGCGTGCATTACTCAGGTTTATAACGGGCGTACCAATAACTTTATCGTCTTCTATACGCAGGTCTTCCCACTTCAGTGCTATGCCCTCTTC
>CANBQQ010000161.1 GCA_947371715.1 Flavipsychrobacter stenotrophus | reverse complement strand
ACCACACCACGCACCACACCTGTTACAGAGTCAACTTTTACCAGGTTGGTATCAGAACTTGTCCAGTAGCCAAATGCCGAATCTACTACAAGGTTGCTGGTAAAGCCCTGGCATACCGTTGTAGGTCCGGTCACTGTTGGACCAGGATTAATAGTTATTGGTGAGAACACAAAACATGATGTAGCAGTCAGCGTGTAGCTGATAAACGCTGTACCGCCCGACATACCGATCAACTGACCGGTTGCTGCGTTAATGCTGGCCACAGCAGGATTACTGCTGCTCCACGTACCCAACGTTGTAGCATCACTCAGTGTTATAGTAACATTAGGGCATATTGTAGAGATGCCGGATATAGCAGCCGGAGGAGGGGTAACTGTCATGGTGTGTGTAGCATAACAGCTGCTACCTGCTATAGAGTAGGTAATAGTTGTTGTACCCAATGTTGCTCCCGACACAATACCTATTGCATTCACCGGTGCAACCACCGAGTTACTGCTGCTCCATACACCGCCCGACGGGGTATCTACCAGGCTGGTAAAGCCACCAAGACATACTGTCGCAGAGCCTGTAATAGGACCCGGGCTAGGAAATACTGATATTGAAGCACCTACTGCACAACCTGTAGATGGTATGGTGTAGCTAACTGTAGCAATACCCAACGCATTACCTGTTATGAAACCGGTTGTAGCGTCAATTGAGGCAACAGATAAAGGAGTTGCTGTCCAGTTACCACCTGCTGGTGAACTTGTCAAAGAAGTAGTAGCACCACGGCAAATGGTTGGCCCACCGCTTATCGGTGTTGGCAAAGTATTTACCGCAAATGGTGTAAGTGCTATACTGCAACCTGTAGATGTCTGTGTAAAGCGAATAGTAGCATTACCTGCGGCAATACCATTGACCACACCCGTTGATGCGCCTATACTTACAAAACCGCCGATCTGGCTCCAGGTACCCGGTGCCGATGCATTGGTCAATGTTACCGAAGAACCTACGCAAACTGAACTGCCGCCAAGTATTGGTGCAGGGCTATTATAAACATTTACAATAGCGGTATCAAAACAACCACCCGCTACTGTGTAAGAGATAACAGATGTACCACCTGCTACACCACCTACACCACCTGTAGCGGTTACAGTAGCTGCAGCGGTGTTCGTACTCAGCCACGTACCACCTAATGTAGCATTAAATAAAGAGACCGTGCTGCCGGGACAAACATTGAATGTACCTGTGATAGCAGCAGGAGTAAGATTAACTGTTATTGGATATAGCTGATACGCTGTACCGCAACCATTGGTAACTGTATAACTGATGGTAACTGCGCCCGCTGCAATACCGTGCACCATTCCTGAAGCAGAAACCGTAGCTTTTGTATTGTCGCTCGATGTCCATGTACCCAATGGGGTCGTATTCGTCAGCGTCATATTAGCACCTGTACATACTGATGTAGGTCCGCCTATTGCCGCAATTACCGGGCCGGCAGTAACAGTAACGATCGCAGTATCATAGCAACCACCACTCATAGTATATGAAATAATAGCAGTACCTGCGCTTACAGCATGTAGTAAGCCACCCGGATTATTGATCGTTGCTACCGGCAGGTTATTGCTCGACCAGTTTCCGGCAGGGGTTGTACTATTCAGCGTGGCCGAAGATCCCGCACACAACGTTGTGGTCCCAGTTATGGCTGCCGGAGATTGATTCACAGTTATTGGGCCATACGTCTGGCTGGCCGCGCCGCAGGTGTTAGACACTGCGTAAGTAATGGTCACACTACTCCCCGATGTAAGGCCGGTCACAGTTCCGCCCACTACTGTAGCTACTGATGGGGCCGAGCTGCTCCAAGTGCCTAATGGAGTTGCATCTGACAGTGAAATTGTATATCCTGTGCACAATGAAGTCGAAGTACCTGAAATAGGCGCAACTACAGGGAATACACTTACTGTAAATGGCTTTCTCAAAAGAGTAGCAGTATCACCGTTACAGATAATACGGTAATACACGGTATCAGAACCAGCAGCCAAAGGAGTTACAGCACCGGTTGCAGTATCTATGGTAGCAAAGGTGGTATTGAATACCGACCAGTAACCGCCGGTTACCACATCTTTAAATGTATCTACGTTTGGCACGCATAGCAATGCAGGGCCGGTAATAGGCGCTGTAATAGGTAATGGGTAATTCCTGAAAACGGAGATCGTAGAAACTTGACTATTTGCAGTTGCTACATCTGGTTTTGTATCTCCGTCAACGTCTGCTACAGATACACCTACTGGACCGGCACCGGTTGTAAAAGCTATGGTGGAATCCAACGTTATTGTCCCGGCTACAGACGTATTCCGGTATAATGTAACTTTACCCCCGGAAACATCTCCCAAAAGTATATCCACTTTGCCATCACCATCTAAATCACCGCTAGCTAATCCTACCGGATAAGTAGCAAAGATTGGGAAATCGGTTCTAGATGCGAACGACGACGCCGTGATTGAACCTGAAGTAGCCTGGTTTTTGAAAACAGAGAAACTACCAGGCACAAAACCAGGATATGAAAGGTCGTTACCGGTAACAAAAATATCAGTTTTGCCATCCATGTCAACATCGCTGGCCAGCACCTGTTGACCATGTAATCCAACTGGAATATCCATGTTAATATAGGTAGATAAATTAAAATTACCTGCACCACTGGAAGTATTACGAAAAACCGAAACGGAACCGTTTATTAGACCGGATGAAGTTCGGTTGGCCACTGCTATGTCAGGCTTACCGTCTCCATCAAAATCTGAAGCGCAAATACTTACAGGATCTGAATCCGTAGGTAACGCAAAAGTATACGCGGTAAATAAATTAGGAAACCCTGCAGTGCCTGCAGGCGGACTAAGAATATTATTAGAAAATATCTTCACCTGGTCAGCACCGGCTGTAATAACGTTAACTATCGTTGCAGCAACATCTGGTCTACCGTCTCCGTCAAAATCTTCGACAGCTACTTCATATACTTTACCGGAAGGCACAAGAGTTCTAGGTGTAGACAAAGTTATGGTGGTGCCGGAACTAACATTTCTACAAATAGAAATTGCCCCGCCGCCGCCGCTGCAACCGACAATTACATCGATTTTGCCATCTCCATCCATATCTGCAAATCTAATATTAGATGGGCCCGTTGGCACTGTATAACTAATAGGTGCGGCATATGACCCGGTAGTTATGGAACCACCACTTCCAATAAATCTGTATAGAGAAATTGTTGTAGTTCCATTATTAGCTACAACCATATCTAGTTTACCATCACCATCAAGGTCAGCAAAAGCAGCGATATACGGCTGGGAACCTGTAGTGAAATCAACTTTCGGCTTAAAGTTGTATGCACCCGGCACAAAACAACTGTTCATATACCGTGGGAGAAAAGGTGAAGAGAAAAAGCCGGTACGGTTGGTAACTAAACTGGTATTTACCACCTTAACTCCTGAAATTCCTGCACCTGTGGGTACAGCTACAGTCATACTGGTCGCTGTGGCTGTCGTTGGTGTTGCCTTAACACCTCCGAAATAAATAACATTATTTGCCAGTGTCGTATTAAAGTTCGTTCCTGTGATGGTTATAGTATTTCCAGGTATTTCCGTATTAGGGGTAACCGAACTGATAGTCGGCTGCCCTACAGCGGATTTACTATTGAAAATAAGAGAAGTAAGAGCCAACGCACACACACCAAAAAAGCTCTTCACACGTGGGTAATAGATTTTAATCATAAAATATAATTAAGATTTTTCAATTCTATATTGATTTTGACCGTTTTACGCGCATAACGGCACTCAAAAATGCTGAGTTACCTATATACACGCATACACCACCCCTACAGGGGTAGCAACAAATCAAGGATAAAAATAGGAAAAAATTTGCAATATTATATTTTTAACACCCTAAAGTGACAATTTTTATTTTACAATGCGTATAGGTTGTCATGTAGGTGCGATCTCTTGTGGTTACCCGGCGTAGAAATGGCCACCTCTAACCTACACCGCTGTCACCCTGAGGCACTCGAAGCCTGCCTGCCGGTAGGCAGGGGCGACAAGCGGCATCGGGCAGGATATATACAAATACGCCTGTTGTCGGTCTTCTGACCTCAAGTGTTCGAAACGTGATAAAACAGGTCTGAAAGACCGAAATATAATAGCCCGGGGTGTAGCCCCGGGGTATAAAAAGAAGTGATGCTAGCCCTGAAATGGCGAAAGAAGTTACATTATATGGGGAGTTTATTAAAGAAAATGAAGTTTCGAACACTTATGGTCTCTGACCAACAACCATCCGGACGTATTCGTTTTCGATTGAAAATCAAGTATTCCTCCACCACTCGACATGAAGTCATTCTGCTATTAAAAAACATATCCACAGAAAATAACACTACCCAAACCCTTACCCAAAGCGCATTTCAGCCGATTTTTTCGCAAATTTTGTGGATATGTTTATTTTATAAATTCAATTTCCCTCATTAATTTGCACCCGATTCAGGAAAAAACCACCTGCACTGCTCTTTGATCTACGAACCCGAACACTACAAAAAACGTAGGGGCTGAAAATCTTTAGCCCTGCGCAACACTACCGACACTCGTCGAAGCGTCTCGCTTCGTCCTCGTTAATGGAAGCGTCTCGCTTCCGACACGACGTGTAAACCTATTTCGGGACGAGGCACTGCCACATTTCATAAAAAAAGTGGCAGCATGTAGCAGAAAGTGGCAGGAAGTGGCAGATAGTGGCAATTTGTTAAAATCCGCTGAAAACCTTTCCCGACAAGCACTTCCGCCACATACCCTCAACCCAAACTGCCACTTTTCTGAAAAACTGCCACTTTTCTGAAAGGTCCAATACCCTCACCCCGGCGGGTCATTGCGAGCCCTTCGCGAAGCAATCTCACGAAAGCCTGCCTGCCGGCAGGCAGGGACGTATTCGTTTTGTATGCATGAGACTGCAAAATGGCAGTAAACAAATAGAGGGACTATATAACCAACATGTAAACCTATTTCGGGACGAGACCCTTTATCCTGACCATCATGATTCAGACATCTCCTCACCCCCAAAAAAGTACCATATAAATATTATTATCTTAAAACCCTTATTTTTATGTCCGTCAAATTATATATTTGCGATGGTTTCGGGCAAACCCGGCAAACAATTCAAAAAAACACACACATGGCAGGGCGTTTTACATTATTACTTTTTGTTCCTATTTTCTTGTTCTGTTCTTCTGTATTCGCCGGAGACCATAATTACTTCCAGCATAAAAAGATATTCTACCTGTGCTCTATTCAAAAAGAGTGCTTTTACTGTGAGTCTTGCTCTAAAGAAATGTACAAGATCAAGATAAAGAATAATGTAGACAAGAAAATAAAGAGCATCTTCTACCAATACTACTCTCCTGTTTATAAGAAAGTGATCACCAAAGAAGCTGTAATAGAAGGCGACCAGGTAGAAAGCCAGAACATTGGTCTGTTATATATATGCGTTCAAAACAAGCTTCACTGGGCCATCAGCAAAATAGTTTATGCCGATGATACCGACGAAACATTCCTTGTAGAAGGCCCCCTAAAGAAATTTCACCAGGATGCAGATGAGTGCGATTGCAACATCTTACCAACCGACAGAAGAGGTCACTAAAAAGCGAAAGTTTAATCGAAATAAGTTTAAAAGCGTCCCTATTCGGGGCGCTTTTTTAGCCTACAAGGCATATGGAAAGGTTTTTACTCGAAGATAAACTTGCCCCGTAGGGGTTACCCTAAACCAAATTACACCTGATTCCAAACCAAAATACCCCACCCATGCAACAGGTAACACCCGTAGAACTAAAACAATGGAATATCTCCGGCCGGGAGTACATATTGGTTGATATCAGAGAACAATGGGAGCACGAACAATTCAATATTGGCGGGGCACATATCCCCATGGGTGATCTCATTAGCCGCCTGGGCGAAATACCCAAAGACCAGGACGTAGTACTCTACTGCGAAAAAGGCATCCGCAGCACCATAACCATACAAAGACTAGAGGGCTACGGATATAACAACCTCTTCAATCTATCAGGCGGCATGAAAGCCTGGCGGGAAGCCGGACTGTAATTACCTCACCAGTTTTGCGCCCCCGGCATCTACGGTCAGCGTATGCCGCATACCCAATGCCAGCGTATAATTCACATCCTGGTGTCCACAGGGAAAATTGAAGCAAACCGGGTAATCATACTCCTTTACCTTATCCCATATTATCTCTTCAATGGTCTGCCCGAATGGCCTTTCAGTATCCTGCAGATCAGTAAATCCACCCAATACCAGCCCCGCAAGACCATCCAATTTACCGGCACGTTTCAATTGCAGCAGCATGCGATCTATATGATACAAATGCTCCCCAAGATCTTCTAAAAACAAGATTTTACCTTTCGTATCTACATCCGACATCGTCCCTATCATATGCACCAGCAAAGACAGATTACCACCCGTCAGCACCCCACTAGCCTCGCCTGCCCTGTTGAAAGCCGCAGCGGGAATAACGTATTGTTCACCATCACCAACCAGCGCCCGCTTCAGCGACAACAGGTAATCCTCCTGTTCAGTGTCAGGCTTAAAAGCACCGCACATAGGGCTATGCAGCGTAGGTATACCCAGAGTAGTAGTAATATGGCTATGCAGAACAGTAATATCGCTAAACCCGCAAACCCACTTGGGCCGCGCTTTAAAAGCAGTAAAGTCGAGATCATCAATAATACGGCTCATGCCATAACCGCCGCGCCCCATAAGAATAGCATCTACAGCAGGGTCGTCCATCATAGTCTGCAGATCCGCAAGGCGCTCCTGGTCGGTGCCGGCAAAATAGTTAAACTCATTGCCTACCGTCTTACCCACCTTCACCTTATACCCCCAGCGCTCCAGCACGGTTATAGCATACTGTATTCTTTCTGCCGATACATACCCCGATGGACAAGTGATACCAATAACCGCACCCTGTTGTAAATTCATGATAAACCAAAAGTAAGGAACGCGACCAGTTGTACAAAGACGGTCGGAGAAAAATCTACCTGAAATGCTATTGTTATTGTATGGTTACCATCAAATGTTTTACTACGAATAGTATTTTATCTGTATAACGAAACGCTTATCTTCGTCCTTGCTATTAAATCAACAAACACTGACTTTTTTAGTTTTTA
>CANBQQ010000160.1 GCA_947371715.1 Flavipsychrobacter stenotrophus | reverse complement strand
AAAGGCAGGCGCGAACTGCGCTTGTTTACTGTTTCATCGGTACTTGGTTTCGCATGTATTCCCACCTATAGCTATTTCTTTGGTGCACAGTTGCTCTTTTGTTTGTGTGTTATGGTTTACGAGCGCAAGGCTGATCTGGCGCTGGTTCTGCATGCGGTATTAATAGGTTTCGGGGTATTCCTGTTCTACCTGCCGTCGCTATGTTTTTCGGGACTGGATGCGCTGATCAATAATGAATACGTGAAAGCCGGGACGGGTGACTACGTTGAATTTATTCAGGGCTTTTATACCGCACTAAAGACAAATGGCAATACGCTTTTTTCGAATCTAATAGAGCGCGATCACTGGGTGAATATGGTGTTGTTCCTGATGCCTTTGTTGTTATTATTTGCCAAGAAGAGAGAGCGCAGACTGGTGGGGATATTTTACATACTTCTTTGGATAGTGTGGGGTATCTTCTGTTTTAAAATGCAACGATTACCTTATTACAGGAATATGGTATTGCATTACAGCATAACGGTAGCAACTATAGTTTATACTTTTTACCTGCTGGTTGCCAAATTGTTTTCATTTGTAAAACCAGGGGTTGTAAGATACAGTCTCATAAGATTGGCTTTTGTAGTGCCTGTGCTCATTGTCAGCTATCAACAATACATGTGGTGTTACAGGCAAGATAATTATGCGGAAGAACAGCAGATCAACGCGCATATAAATGCGGAGATCGGCAGTTGGGATAAGGGTGCTGTTGTGGGGTGCTCACCATATAGTTTTTGTTATTTTTACTTTTCATGCAAGGCGGGACATGTTACGCACTATTGCCTGACAGGGAATGAAGACCTTTATATAAACCTGGCGCAAGAGCCTTTGCCCGCCAATATAATGGCTGATTACAGCTTTTTGAAAAAGCTACCTGATGGGTATGAAATGTATAAGCGGAAGTGATCAATACCTGCTTAGAAAATTTGCTCAGTAGTTGTTGTAGGTCCTGCGGTTTAGCTTGAAGAACTTTATTCTTACTTCGTCGTTTTGTCCGAAAATATGGCCTGAGTTTATACCCTGATTCATAGAGATGGTGCCACCTTCTTCGTATTTGTTATAGTCTGCCTGATCTACTTCATAGAGTTTTTCAGGGTTATTCTGCAGGCGAAAGAAGTACTGGCCGGTAACGGGAAAGTACTCTTTACTTACAATGGTTAGTGGTACTTCGAACTTCATGCCACATGATGCATCCTGCTTATAGGCATCTATCATATAATTGCTGATAAATGCACATGCAGAGACCGTGATACCCAGGGCAAGCAAGATATTGATAAACAGATTTACAGGCAGTGAGCTGAAGACCAAAGTGCCAGTTCCATTCCAAAATGCGTAGGTGGCAAAACTCAAAATATTGGTTACAATGGAAGAGATGATAAAGCTATAAGCGAAACATCTGAAAGCCCCTGAGTAAAACAGATCATCATGCCTGAGTTTATAGATCTTCATCAGCCATTCCGATTCGTCGGGGGTGAGCGGCACTTTCTTATAGTCAGGCTTTGGCATAAATTGTTTACACTGATTGGGTTGTGTAAAGATACGATATTGCTATAACGTTTTATTTTACACTGAAAGATGTGGAGTGGGTGGAATGTGGGCTTAAATTCCCCTTATATTGTCGGGTTTATACCAGTTACTATTTATATTGCCGACTGATATTTGCAATAGATAAAAATCATTCAAAAACATAAAAAATAAGAACAATGGAAAAAGGAATAATGATAACTGTAGAGGCTACGATTAATGCACCGGTAGCAAAGGTTTGGGAGTTCTGGACCGCCCCGGAGCATATCACTCAATGGTGCTTTGCATCGGACGATTGGCATGCGCCGAAAGCAACGAATGATGTGCGTGTAGGTGGGGATTTCTCAACTACTATGGCTGCAAAGGAGGGTAGCTTTAGTTTCGACTTTGGAGGTACTTATACTGAAGTGAAGAACAATGAAGTGATAGGCTACACAATGGGAGATGGCAGGGTAGCCAGGATACTCTTTAAGGACAATGGTAATACAACAGATATTGTGGAAACTTTTGAAGCAGAAACTGAGAACCCTGTGGAAATGCAGCAGGGTGGCTGGCAGGCGATCCTGAATAACTTTAAGAAACACGTGGAAGGGAATGAGTAGATAGTAGTTAGTACATAATAGATAGTTCAGATATTGTACCAGGATGATAGTAGTTAGTAGAAGATATGGATGTTGGTTGAGTAATTGTAGCTGATTATCGTACGGTTTGTTTTTTGCGAGGATGTTACGGCATGGTTTTTATCACATGTATAATAAACCATAAAAACAGACACATGCGATCATTTAAATTTCTCTCCGTTCTTATACTTGCCGCCACATTATTGTTTGGTGCATCATGCCACAGCTCTAAAAAGAGCAAGAGCAAAATGTCTTATTCCTGGAAGCTGTACAAGGCTTTACAGCACAAAATGAGTGATGCCCAGGTGGTGAAGATAGGTGATACCGTATTGGTAATTTATCCCGAGCTGGCGATGTTTGGCGTAGGCAAAGATGAGATCAAAATGGAGGCGCAACCCGCATTTGCTGAGTTTGCCACCATACTTAAAGACTATAACAGGGTGCACCTGATCATTAATGGTTATACCGATAATGTAGGTGGTCCGGATGCTAATCTTTCTCTGTCTAAAAGGCGTGCTGAAAACACTAAAAAGCTGATGGTGAGCAATGGGGTAAAAGAAGAGCGTATCATGACAAATGGTAAAGGCGAGTCCTACTTTGTAGCTGATAACAAAACGGCGGAAGGCCGACAGGCTAACCGAAGGGTGGAGTTTGTGTTGTACGAAAGTAAATAGGAATTACATAAGTTAATAGACAAAGCGCTACCGGAAACAGTAGCGCTTTGTTGTTTTTAGAGTGGTAGTTGTATCACCTTTACCGGGTTGCCTCTTTCCAGTATGTTGTGCTCGTGCCATTGTGTTTGTTGCAGCGCAGTGAGTTGAGTGGTTTGCCATGCAGCTACTTTTGCTTTCAGCCGTTCTAGACACAGCTTTTTGTTTTGTAGCTGAGAGCGACTATCGCTTGCCAATACCTGTATGCCCGATGGTATGTGTGTGCCGCGCACAGCGGTCTCTACCTTGTTCACATTTTGTCCGCCGGGTCCCGATGAGCGACAGGTGTCTAAACGCACATCGTTAATGTTCCACTTCAACTGTTGCGTGGGGTCAAATATTTCCACCCCTGCAAACCAGTTCTTTCGTTTATGCATCTTACGGTAAGGGCTTTGTGCTATCCATTGCACGGTGCCCTGCCATTCTTTGGTGAAGGCAGAGAGTGTGTTGCCCTCTGCCTGTATCACTGCCGATTGTAAAGTGCCCGCCAGCTCACCTTTTGTGTTAGATAACACGGTAAAGGTTATGCCATATTGTTTGGCTTGTTTCAACATCATTTCCTGCAGCCGGGCTACCACCCGGCAACACTCCACAGGCCCGCGGCCCGATGTGATCTGTATGATTATCTTGTCCATTTTGGTTCGTTTTTTATTCTTTATTCATTCTTACTATACGGGGCATAAATGTGCCCTCAATGTTTACCAATGCTTCCTGTGCGGCTATGACCTTATTGATGTCTTTGTAGGCCAGTGGGTTTTCTTCCACACTGCCACCAATAAGCGTAACACCTGCTGCAGCGAGCATTTGCTTCATGCCCGATACGGTCATGTTCTCTTTTGCGCGCTGCCTGCTCATGGCCCTTCCCGCACCGTGCGATGCTGAATTGAGTGCATTGGCCACACCCTTGCCGGATACTATGTATGCCGGTGTGGTCATACTGCCGGGTATGATACCCAGCTCACCTGCATGCGCAGGAGTAGCGCCTTTGCGATGCACGATCACGTCGCTGCCATCCGCCAGTTGTTCTTTCCACGCAAAGTTGTGGTGGTTCTCTATGGTCATTATGGCTTGTAACCCCAGTGCTTTCAGCAGGTTGCGGTGTATGCGATCGTGACAAGCCTTTGCATAATCTCCGGCCAGCGTCATGCTCAGCCAGTATTCCTGTCCTGCCTCGCTGTTCATATCCAACCAAGCCAGTTGTTGCGCATGCTTAGGTAGCTTGCAGGTATCCATGGCTATGCGGGTGTAGTGCTGTGCTATGTTGGCCCCCAGTCCGCGGCTGCCGGAGTGCGATAGCAATGCTACATACTTCTTTGGTGGCAAGCCCATGGTATTACCTTCGTTCAGTTCTACTGTGCCAAACTCCACAAAGTGGTTGCCGCTGCCCGAAGAGCCTAACTGCCGTTCAGCCTTTGCCTGAAGGCGCTTCAGGAACTCTGTTGCGCCAAATGCAGGGTCGTCCATAATAGCATGCTCCTGTTTGAATTCCAGCCCACCTTCCATGCCGAAGTGTGTGAACTCGCGCAGAGCGGTCTTCATTTCGAATGAATGACTTTTGAAGAAACTCTCACTTTCGTCAATGATGGTCAATGCCATGCGGCAGCCAATGTCTACACCTACGGCAAAGGGTATTACTGCATTGCGTGTGGCCAGTACACCACCTATGGGCATGCCATATCCGGTGTGTGCATCGGGCATTAAAGCACCCTGCACGGTTACAGGCAGAGACATTACCAACTCCATTTGTTTCTTTGCGGAGTGCTCTATTTCTTTACCCCCGTAGATCTTTAGCTGACCGGTTTTTTCCAGCAGATCGAATGTGTTGAAACTCAATTCAGGCCCTACATCCATAAAGGTGGCTGCTATTTTGCCTACTATGTCATCGTTAAGGTAGCTGGCAGGTTCGTTTTTAATATTGGTCAGTAATGTCACCATCTCCTCTTTGGTGTGGTGCTTAAAGTGCCGCGACATAATGTTGATGACAAGGCTTCTTGCCTGATCATTGGTATAGCCCAGCTTACTTAATTCTTTGGTTTTTATATTGCTCATTTGTTGGTTGTTTTGTTGATAATGCCCACCCGCTCATATTGTTTTTGCAGGTGTTGGTTTGGTCTTCCAATGTATCTCAGACACACGAAGACATGAGGGTGTAACACAGCTGTGTTCATCTCGTAATTGTTGGTGGTAAAAAATATTGAGTCAAAGATTCGTCCTTACGGAAAGGATATAGCCGTGCGTAAATTGCTCAAAGAAAATAGCTGAAACCTATGGCAGGAGCTTACAGGGCATGGCTATGCTATGATGACCATGGTAACATTTCAATAAATTAAAACGTAGAGGTAAACTCTGCCTGGGTTAGGCAATGAGCGCAAGGGGCGATATGTGGAAACGATAAGTCATGGTCCAATGCGTATTTATAAAAGTGAGTTGATTGGAATCTGTGCAAAAGTAGAATGAATAATTATATAAAACAAATAAGCCGCATTGATCCAAGATCAATGCGGCTTATTTTATAGAAAAGTACTTCTTTTATTTCAGATCATTCTTCAGGTTCACCATCATGTCGAGGTGGGCGTGAAGAGTGGGAAGTGTGTTATCGATAAGTGATTTTATTTCACTGTCTTTTACATTGTTGCGGGCGTCTTCAAATACATTCACGTCGTCTTTGTGACCGTCTGTCATTTTGCTGGCCCAGGCTTTATCCCATGCACTTCCTGTTTTTGTACTCATGTTGCTCAGGTCTTTTCCTGCCCAGTCTTTTGTAAGAGCGGGGTAGTGTTTTGCGGTAGCATAGTCCTGTAGTTTGTTCTTCAGTTTATTATGGTCTACCAGCATCATGCGCGCATGTTCTTTCAGCTCTTTTGTAGTGCCCATCTTTATGCCGGCTTCTAAAAGGATTATCTCATTCCTGTTGGTATTGAGTGCGTTCACTACAAACACTGAATCGGGGTTGCCGGCAATGGTGCGCTTGATATTGCTGATGGCGCTGTCGGTAGATTGCTTGATGTTTGTGGCTGCTGCGTTTGCGGCATCCTTTACATTTTCACCTGCTTCCTTCAGGTTGCCACCTACCGTGCTGTCGGTGGTAGTGGTGGTAGTTGTTGTGGAATTTTTGCAGGCTACTGCCATTATGGAAAGAGGCAGTATTGCCAGCCAGTAAAGTTTGATGTTCATGTGTATGTGTTTGATTGTGTTAATACTAATAACGTGTAATTACCATGCCATGAGCGTGATTTGCAACCCTGTACAGCTATAATTGTTTAGCGATGTGAGATAATCGGTATTTTTGAAGTTGTGCCGCTAAGGCCTACTATTTATGAGGTACCTAATCATTGCTTTTTGTTTGTTGTTATTATGCCCCGGTTGTGATGTAAAGCATGGCAGTAATGAGCCTATGCATACACGAGACGCAGTAGATACAGCCACCGTTGGTGATGAGTGGGAAACCTACCTGGCACAGTATGAGGGTAGTGCAGGATCTACAATTGTGAATATGTCGCTTAAAGCGAAAGCGCCAGTTAGTGGCTATGCTTATCTGTTGATAACCGGAGTGAAATTTACCAAGTGTAAAGATGGCTTGCCCACACAAGATGCATTTGCAGGATTGTATGAGGTGGCAGATTCTGTAGAGGCGGTGGTTTCTGCAGAAGGTAAGGCTATACATGCCGGTACATTTACTCACGAATGTAAGCGACTTGACTATTACTACGTTACCGATACTATAGGACTGCGAGCTGTGCTAACTCATTTATATGTGCAGGTCTTCCCGGGTTATGAGGCCAGTATACATATTGCTGAAGATAAGCCCTGGGATGGTTACCTGAAGTTTCTCTACCCTAATGAAGCTACCCAACACTACATAGCAGATGAACGGGTAATAGACAACCTAATAAAAAATGGCGATAGTCTTGCAGTGCCCCGCCCCATAGACTATGGCATCTATTTCAAAACCGTGGAAGACCGTGAGCATTTTATTGCCTATGCGCTGCATGAGCACTTTAATGTAGAAAGCAAGGGCAATGCAGCAGGCGCATACCCATTTGAACTCACTATCTCAAAGGTTAGCCCTGTTGATATAGCAATCATTAACCCCACGGGTGAGGAACTGAGAAAACAAGCTGTAAAGTATAATGGGGAGTATGATGGCTGGGGTTGTGGGGTGGTGAAGTAATCAAATATGGCGGATCATTCCTACATTTACACGACACTATGCAGTCATCTACTAAACAAATTACGCAGACTACAGTATACCCTATACTGTTCACTATAGCTTTTACGCACTGCATTAATGATATGTGCCAGTCGGTGATACCGTCTGTATATCCTATGATG
>CANBQQ010000159.1 GCA_947371715.1 Flavipsychrobacter stenotrophus | reverse complement strand
GAATAAATTGTTTGTTTCTTTATTCTGTCTTGTTGGGTCATGACTATCATGAATAAACAGTTCTGATACTGTGCTTGTGCTTCGAAAAACACTATCCCCGTAATACATCAATGTATACTGATATTCCTTGTTTGCCCTTACTTTCATCGTCATGCTGATAAAGTGGGCTGAGTCATTGTAATAATTCACTTCGCCGTTAGCATCTCTTATTGGCGGAACGCTAATATTTGAATCATTTTTTATGACTTTCCATACGGCTGCCTGCATTATGGAATCACTCACATCATACAGGTATCCAGCCGTTTTTTGGACAGGTGGTCTATAGGCTATTGCAAAATACATGAAAAGGAACGAGGCTATCCCAACCAATAATATTATCAGAATGCCTTTTAGTTTCTTGCTCATTGCAAAACGTTCTTAAACACCCAAACCCTATATACTTCCCCTTTTTTGAATGCGCTCTTATCGGCAGGCAACTCCATAAATGCATCTGATTCCAGTAAGTTGGCCAGGTCCCCCGATCCATTTCCTTGCAGCGGTGTTGCCACTATTTGCCCTTGCTCATTAAAGTTAAGGCTCACCTGCATATAGTATTGCAATGTTGGTGAAAAGGTCACATCATCGTTCAGTACTGCATAAATTTTGCGATCGTCTTTCATTCCCATACTACGCTTATACCATAGTACAAAATATCTATGCAGGCACATAAAGGCAGAAACAGGGTTGCCGGGAAAAGCGAAAACTAATTGACCATCATCATGTCCCCCAAACCAGAACGGCTTGCCGGGGCGTTGCTTTATTTTATGGAATAATTGATGAACGCCCACTTCCTCAAGCACTTTAGGTACATGGTCATATTTTCCCGCTGAAACACCGCCACTGAATATCAGTACATCATACTCGCTCAGTGCTTCAGTTATTTCGTTTTCTATTGTGAATGGCTCATCCGGCAAGTGGAGCATATCCGCCTCCAGTGCATAGTGCTGCAGCACTGCCTGAATGGAAAAGCTATTTGATCTTCTCAATTGATAATCAGTAGGTGTCTCATCCACTTCCACCAGTTCATCTCCTGTTGATACGATCAATATTCGTGGCCTGGTTCGCACTGCTAAAGTTGCTTTGCCCACTGTGGCTGCTATATTTATTACCGCGGCATCTATCAGCGAATTGATGGGTACTACGATGTCATTTTGCTTGCGGTCTCTGCCCTTGTAGTGTATATTTTGCCCCTTGTTAATGGTCGACGTAGCAAGTGTGGCTATACCATTGTCAATGGTTATCTGCTCATACGGAACTACAGTGTCGGCAGTTACCGGCTGAGCTGCACCGGTCATTATTTCTATGCACTCAGTAAGTTCGTCAATCTCTATCGGCTTATCTCCCGCCGCTTGTGTAGCCTTTATGCGGAATATATTAATTCCCTGCTCTATGGCAGCATAACTTACGGCTATGCCATCCATCGTAACACGGTTATATGCCGGCAGGTCACGGTCGCACCTTATATCATCAGCTAGTACACGTCCAAACGCTGCTTCAAATGGAAGTTCGTCAACGCCATAATCTCTTACCTGCGATAGTATAATATCTTCTGCTTCCTTTACTGTTATCATAATGTCTACACCAAATTTACAGGAAATGGGTTTATTGCCCATCATCGGGCATTCTTCCATCCTTCTATCAAGTGCATCATGCCTGTCTGCCTGTAGTTATCCTTACCCAAATTTTAGGCTGATTTTGAATTGATTATAAATCAAGATGAGAATTGCATTACACACTCTCCTCCTTTTGAAGGAGGAGTACTCCGACATTTCGGCTTTTTCAGCCGAAATGTCGGGGGGAGGTGGTTATCTGCATAACATGAGTGCAATAATTCAAGCTTTTTCAATACAGAATTTTGGTTAATGGGTAGCTGCCGTTAGGCAGGGTTCAGACAACCACACCAACATAGTCCGGACATCTTCTCTCATGGCATTACTTTATTAACAATCCATATCACACTTGTGGATTAATCGTTTATTTTTCTATTTAGCTATGGTTTACTTTTGCATAAGGATTCATTAGATGGAAGGAACTGAAAGGGGAAAGGGTAAGGCTTGGATGCCACTCCTTTTTTCCCTCATTTTAATTTTAGGTATGGTATTGGGTTTCAATCTGCGCGATTCGTTGCGTGGAAAACGTGATATCAATACAGTTGTAGAGCGCAACGACCGTCTGGAGCAGGTGATAGACCTGATCAATGAAAAGTATGTCGATTCCATAAACGGAGACCACCTGTACAAAGATGCTATTTCAGGTATCCTAAAATCCCTCGATCCTCATACAGTATACATACCGGCTGAAGACATGCAGGACATTAACGATGATATGGAGGGTGGTTTTTCCGGTATCGGCGTCGAATTTTCCATTGTTCGTGATACCATTGAAGTTACTTCTGTAATTGATAAGGGGCCGGCCAGCCTTGTGGGTATAGAATTAGGCGACCAGTTGATCAAGGTGGGCGATAGCGTGGTGGCAGGTGTCAATATCACGTCTTCCCGCATTATCAATATGCTCAAAGGCAAGCAAAAAAGCAACGTATCTCTTACCATAAAACATTTCTTCTCACCTGCGCTTAAACAGGTTTCTATCACGCGTGATCTTATTCCCTTGTATAGCGTTGATGCGGGTATTATGCTCGATAGATCTACGGGAATGATCAAGATCAACCGCTTTAGTGCTACTACCCACAAAGAGTTTGCAGACGCGCTGAAGAGGTTAAAGAATGAAGGCGCTAAGCAGCTCATTATTGATCTGCGCGACAACCCGGGAGGATACCTTGATCAGGCAACACAGATAGCAGATGAGCTTATAGATGGTAACAAACTCATTGTCTATACCCAGGGCACTCATGCCGCTAAAACCGAATACAACGCTAACATCAAGGGTTTGTTTGAAAAGGGTAAAGTGATAATTCTCATGGATGAAAGCTCTGCCTCCGCCAGCGAAATATTAGCCGGTGCGGTACAGGATTGGGATAGGGGGCTTATAGTTGGTCGCAGGTCATTCGGAAAAGGATTGGTACAGGAACCATATGAGATGGGTGATGGGTCTGAACTCAGGTTAACTGTTGCCAAGTACTACACCCCCTCAGGCCGCTCTATCCAGCGCTCATTTGCAAAGGGTCGCGCTGCTTACCAGGCCGATTACGAAAAGCGTTTTGAATCGGGGGAACTTACAGGTAAAGATCTCTTTGTGTTGGCAGATACCACTAAATACTTCACAGCCAATCATAGGGTAGTATATAGCGGTGGAGGCATAAAGCCCGATGTATATGTGCCTTATGATACCATGCACATTTCCGCAGATATGCGCAACCGTATGGCAAGTGCCGGACTAAAAACAGCCATCTGGGATTATTTCCTCACACACAGATCTAGGCTTAAATACAGGAATATCCAGAGTTTCCTCAACTCATTCGATGACGAGGATAAAATAATTGATGGTTACCTGGCTTCAGTTAATCCGCTGAATCGCCGCAAAGTGGCAAAAGAGCTCAGCAGGCCTTCCAACAGAAAGTACTTCCAAACGCACATAAGGGCGCAGATAGCCCGCTTCTTGTTTAAAGACAACGGCTACTATGCGGTGCTTGCCGAAGATGATAATGTTATTAATAGGGCGCTTGAGCTGTTCGAAGAGGGCGAGTACTCAGATATTATAAGCGGGAAGAGCGAGTAGCCATTCAATACCTCCGTTAGCCGAATCAGCACAAAATGTCTGGTGGCCGTTCGTCAGCAACCAGTATCTGCATTGAATGGTTTGCTGGTAATTCAATAGTTGATGCAACGTATGCTCTGTCACGGGCACCTCCGGTGCTTTACATTCTGCAAGAAGCCACGGTTTATGATCCCTGTTGTAGACCACTATATCAAACCGCTTACTCATTTTTCCTACCAGTATCGCCTTTTCCACCGCTATCAGTGCAAGAGGGTAGCGCAGCACCTGTAGCATGTATTGCACAATATATTGGCGCACATGTTCTTCCGGAGTTAGTATGATCCACTTCTTACGCACAGGGTCAAAAACTGACGTTTTGCCATCGGCTTGTTTCAATTTTAATTCCAGTTGTGTAAAATCAATGGTTATCATATAGTTCTGCAAATGTAGTTGTAGAAAATCATGTGGGGAAATATACGCAGACTCATTGGTGCTAAAGACCCTGGGAATTTAATCAGACGTCTTTTCTGTTAGTGGCACGAAGTTTTTTTGGTATCAGATGTACACAAAATCAAATGACAACCCATTATTAAAAAAATAACCATGAAAAAGCTACAGATCTTTTTACTCGCTGCAATAATTCTGGGCCTGAGCAGTTGCCAGATAATAGGAGACATCTTTAAAGCAGGCGTTGGTGTCGGTGTCTTTATAGTGGTCGCCATCATTGGGCTCATTATCTTCCTGATCGCAAGAGTAGGCGGAGGTAGGTAAATGCTCCCGATAACAGACTAGATATTCTATGTCAGATTAACATAAAACAGGCCAGTCATTAATGATCGGCCTGTTTAGTTTTTATTATTTCTCAAATAATTGATCAACTGGTATACTCACTCAATTCCAGCCACCTCAATTCTTTTTCTTCCAGTATGCCGGTGATCTCGGTGATGCGATTGCCCAGTTTGAGCAGTTCATCATAAGGCAGACTGGCATCGGCCATTTTTGCAGTGATGGTGGTCTTCTCAGTTTCAAGAGTGGCCATATCCTTTTCCAGCATTTCAAATTCACGCTTTTCCTTAAACGAGAATTTCTTCTTTTCAGCTTCCTTTGGTTTGGCTACTACTTCAGGTTCTGCAGTTTCAGGCTTGCTTTCTCCGCTCAACTGCGTACCTGTCTTTTCTTTAGATTTCAATGACAACCTGTATTCAGAATAGTTACCCGGGAAGTCATTTACCACACCTTCACCATCAAATACAAACAGGTGATCTACAAGCCTGTCCATAAAGTACCTGTCGTGCGATACGATGAGTAAACATCCCTGGTAATCGCTCAGAAAATTTTCCAGAACTGATAGGGTAGGGAGATCAAGATCATTGGTAGGTTCATCCAGTATCAGGAAGTTAGGATTGCGGAACAACACGGCCAATAACTGCAGGCGCTTCTTTTCACCACCACTCAGCTTAGATACATAGGTAAACTGCTGCTCAGGCGGAAACAGGAACAACGTAAGGAACTGTGATGCGCTTATTGAGCCACCACCTGCCAGCGGGAAATGCTCAGCAATATTCTTTACGTATTCTATCACACGCATATCTTCCTTTATCTCCAGCCCTTGCTGAGAGAAGTTGCCGAAGATAATGGTGTCACCAATGTTTATCTTGCCGCTGTCGGGCATTTCAAGGCCCTGCAGCATTTGCAGGAAGGTAGACTTGCCTGCCCCATTTTTACCAATGATGCCAACACGTTCACCCTTCTTAAAAGTATAGTCGAAGCCGCGGAGAATTACCTTATCGCCATAGCTCTTATAAACCTTCTTCAGCTCAGCTATCTTGCCCCCCAGACGGTTCATCTGCATTTCCAGCTTCACCTGCAGGTCCACCACTTTCTGTTTAGCCTTAGCTTCTGTTTCGTAGAATGAATCCTGGCGGCTTTTAGATTTAGTAGTTCTTGCTTTGGGTTGCTTTCGCATCCACTCCAGCTCTTTGCGGTAAAGGTTTTTAGCCTTATCTATATTGGCAAGTTGGTTATCTATACGGGCCGCTTTCTTCTCCAGGAAGTTGGCATAATCACCCTTGTAGGTATATATTTTATTGTCGTCAAGCTCCCATATTTCATCGCACACATCTTCCAGAAAGTAGCGATCATGGGTTACCATCAGCAGGGTCACTTTTTCCTGGTTCAGGTAGTGTTCCAGCCACTCTACCATCTCTACATCAAGGTGGTTGGTAGGTTCATCCATTATTAGTAACACGTGCTTGTGCTCAAAGCCTATATCTATAAGGGTCTGCGCCAGTGCTACGCGTTTGCGCTGTCCACCTGATAGCGATTTTACCTTCTGGTCGAGGTTATGGATATTGAGCTTGCCCAATATCTCTTTCACCTTACCTTCAAATTCCCAAGCGCCCAGCTCGTCTATAAGTGCCAGTGCTTCACCTATTTCGGTAGGGTCTTGCTCGGCACTGTCCATAGCCCGCTCATACTTACGCAGGGCCTCAGATACCGGGTGTTTGTAGTGGAATATATTATCGAGTACGGTCAGGTCTTCTTCAAACTGCGGATCCTGGTCGAAAAGGGCCACGGTCACATCTTTATGTATCCATACCGTGCCGCTTTCTACGTTGTCCTTGCCTGCCAGTATCTTCAGCAGGGTACTTTTGCCGGTACCATTTCTGGCCACCAGTGCTATCTTATCTCCCTCACTTATGTGAAAGGTAATATTCTCAAATAATTGTTTTATTCCGTAACTCTTACTGATATTTTCCGCTGAAACGTAATGCATATAGACCACAAAGGTACGTTTTTATAGAAGGGGATGAAAGTTAAAAAAATGGTGTATTGGTAAGAACTGTATTTGTGGCACTAAGATTTGAATAGCTGGCTAGCTGCCCACTTCATATCTATCTCCAAATATTCGTCAACAGGGACATTAATATGATCATCTCTTCGGAAATGTGGGTTTCTTTTTGCTGTTAAAATAATGGTAATCAATTATTAATATACTCGCGCTATTCGCAATAATGTCTACCTTACTGTAAATACTGTATCAAATGTTTCAAGGACGGTTGATTGTTGCAATTTTATTGATACTGGGGGTAATGGCATTTGGTTATTCATGTACGCACCAACCTTATGTAATGCCGGAATCACAGCGGACCAATGATCCCAACATCTGTTTTGAACGCGATGTGCTGCCCATTTTTATCTCCAACTGCGCCAAGAGTGGTTGCCACGATGCTGCATCGCACGAGAGCGGTTATGTGCTGGATAACTATGCCCATATTATGAAAAAGGGCATTGTTCCCGGCAATAGTGCCGCCAGCAAGATCTGGTTGTCTGTGACCCTAAGCAATACCGAAGGGGGAAAGATGCCACAAAACGGACCTGCCCTCAACGGTGTACAGCTCGATGTTATTAAACGCTGGATAGTGACCGGTGCGGTAGATAGTGGTGCGTGTACAGACAATTGCGACAGTAACAACATTACCTACAGTGGAGGAATAGCCCCTATGATGCAACTATACTGTGTGGGTTGCCACAACTCGG
>CANBQQ010000158.1 GCA_947371715.1 Flavipsychrobacter stenotrophus | reverse complement strand
GAATATGACAGGGGTACGTTGCAATTAATAAGACAGCGTTGTTCATAATAATTAAATAATGTTAAAACGTAACGGGTCAGTTTTTTTTGAGATTTACCCGTTACCTTTGTCCAATCTTAAACATAAAATACAGACAGATGAAAAAAATTCTTCTACTCTCTTCAATGGTTGTTTTATCCCTCGCAGCCAATGCCCAGTACAGTCTTAGTGGCTTTGCTCCTTACACTCAGAATTTTGATGCGATTGGTGCAGGCCTGCCAACAGGTTGGAATGTATACAGCGGTGCAAGCATGACTTTCGGCGGTACATTGGAAACATTCAGCGGTTCTACAAGCTATGGTATATACAATGATACTACTTGTGCTACTTCAGCGGTAGTAGGTGGTGGTTTTAAGAACTATGCCTCTGCAAATGCAGTAACTGCAGGTACATCTTGCACTTTGCAGCAGAGTGAAACTAACAGGGCTATGGGTGTTCGCCAGGTATCTCCTAGCAATGCTACTCACCCAAATCTTGATTCAGGTGCTTCTTTCCAGTTCCAGATAGCTAACACAGGTGGCATCAGCGCATTGGGTTGCACTTTCAAATTGCAGTCTTTGGATACTTCAAGTCCACGTGTTACTACATGGAGATTGCAGTACAAGATAGGTGCCGCAGGTACATGGACCGGCGTTACTCCTACATCTGGTACTATGACTACAGGTGGTCACGTATTCAGCAACAATACAATCACTGCAAGTTTCGGCAGTGCATTAGATAACCTTTCTTCTAACGTTTACTTCCGTATTGTTACTATCGATTTCTCTTCAGGAACAGGTAACCGTCCTAGCACTGCTATTGATGATTTCAACCTGACATGGACCGGTAAAGCAGGTATCAATGATGTTGCTTCACAGGGTACATTGCCATTGAGCGTAACTAATGCTTCTACTTCTGCTATCGGCTTTAATTTCGATGCTGAAGATGCAGGTAATTATTCTATTGTTTTGACTGACATGGTAGGCCGCAAGGTAGCTACTCAGAATGTAGACGTAGTACATGGCAACCAGAACGTAGCGTTCAACGGTTTGTCTTTGACACCGGGTATGTACATCGCTAAGATCAGCAATGGTGTTACTTCAGGTATCACTAAGGTTATCGTTCAGTAATCAACAAATAATCTGATTGAAAGAGGGCGTCTCCAAAAGAGACGCCCTCTTTCAATTTCACCACTATTGCTAAACAGTACTTTATAAATGTGTAATTTTGATGTTTCTAAATTGATATAAAGAGGGTGATGAGCAGAAATATTTTGAAGGTGGCGATATTTTCGATAGGTCTATTATGCGTAAAACAAGCACAAAGCCAGACTAAGATATTATTTGATGCCACAAAGGCTGAATCGGCAGGTAATGCAGATTGGGTAATTGATGCAGATGTCAGAAACATTGATTGGTATCCTAATGCGCTGATAGGTACAGGCAGTTTTTATACCGCAAGCAATGCGCAACAGATACCTACACCGGCGCAGAGTGGTATTACTGCAGCAACTACCGAGTTTTATTGGTCTGGTGGGCTATCTGCATGGGCAGTAGATTGTGCCAAGAAGGGGTATACAGTTGAAAGTCTTCCCTATAATGGGCAGATCACTTACGGTAACACCGGCAATCCACAAGATCTGTCTAATTATAAAGTATATGTGATCGATGAGCCCAACATAAAGTTTACCAGTGCCGAGAAGACCGCGATCATGCAGTTTGTGCAGAATGGTGGCGGATTGTTTATGGTTGCAGATCATAATGTGAGCGATCGTAATGGCGATGGTTGGGATTCACCGCATATCTGGAATGACCTATTGGCAACTAATAGTGTTCAGCCGTATCCTTTTGGTATATACTTCGATACGGTAGATTTTTCGCAAACTACCACTAACATAAGCGCTACTGCCGGCGACTCAATTATCTATGGTCCCATGGGCACTGTAACAAAGGCGCAATGGAGTGGGGGGACAACTATGACACTAAATCCTGCACAGAATAGCAGTGTAAAGGGCGTGATATTTAAGACCGGTACAACACCCGGTAATACCAATGCAATGGTAGCCTATGCAAGATATGGCGCAGGTAAAGTGGCTGCACTGGGAGATAGTTCGCCGACTGATGACGGTACAGGCAATCCTGCATGTACCTTATATCCCGGATATTTTGGTGATGCCGCCGGTAATCATCAATTGCTTATTATGAACATGACCATTTGGCTGGCTACAACTGGTAGCGCATCACACGTAGGTATCGGTGATGTAAATGGCGGAAGTGCCACAATTAATGTGTTCCCTAATCCCTCAACCGGTGTTATCAATCTGTCAACCAGTTCACAGCTTACCAATACATCAATAAATATTTATAATTTCGCAGGGCAATTAGTTGCAACGCAAAAAATGAGTGAATTTGCTAGTGGCAATAACCAGTCATTTTCGTTGCCTGCCGGAGCTTACATAGTAAAGGTGCAGAGCAATGAAGGGTTGCAAACTTCAAGGTTTACCGTATATTAGTCGAAAATAATTTTATGATAAAGAGGATATCCGTAGCAATAGCAATTATCTGTTCTCTGTTTTGTGGAGCTGCAGCCACCTATGCCTGGGGCGTATGGGGACACAGTAAAATAAACAGAGGTGCTATACTAGCCTTGCCGCGCGAGGTGGGATTGTTCTTCTACAATCATGCTGATTTTATTACAGAAGAGTCTGTAGCTCCGGATATCCGTAAGTACACCATGGGGGATAAGACAGAATTCCCCAGGCACTATATAGACCTGGAAAACTATAACTATACCACACCGGCATCAATGCCTAAAACGCTGGATGCAGCTAAGGCAAAATATGGTAAAGACAGTGTAGATAAATTTGGGACACTACCATGGACGATACAGGAAGTAATGACCAAACTTACTGCGGCTATGAAGGCTAAGAATAAGTCTGAAATACTCTTCTTATCAGCTAACCTTGGCCACTATATTGGCGATGCGCATATGCCATTGCACACTACCATCAATCATGACGGACAGTTGACAGGGCAGAAGGGTATACATGCATTATGGGAGTCTCATCTGCCGGAATTGTTTGGCAAGAACTACAGCCTGTACACAGCTGATGTACACTACATAGACAATGTAGAAAAAGCCACCTGGGATATCATAGACAGCAGCCACAAGCTGATGATTCCATTGCTGTACAATGACAAGAAATTACGTAAAGATAAACCTATTGAGATGCTCTACAAGCTAGGTACAAATGGCCAGCCTGAAGAAAATAAATACGGCCAGAAGACGCATGCTTACGAGTATGCCCATGTGTATCATGAATTGCTTGGTGGTATGGTAGAGAACCAGATGAGGGCAGCTATTTCGGCTACAGCCAGCTTCTGGTATACTGCATGGGTAAACGCAGGAAAGCCTGATCTTACTGACCTTGATCCTAAGTATATTACTGAGCGCAACGAGAAGTTTTATAAAGAAGACGTGAAGTATTTTAAGCAGGGAAAAGTGACTGGTTACAAAGTTACCAATGAGTACCAGTAGAGCGTGTTGGGGTTATCTTAATAGCAATTGATTTTTGAAAACGAGGGGATTAGATATAATTGTAAAACCACATTGGGCAGTACTGCGTAGTGTGGTTTTTTTCGTGTTGGTTTTATTGAGTGGCGATGCCGCTGCGCAGATAAATGTAGCCGGAGGGCAAACAGCCACTGTGCTGGCGCAGAAGCTGGCAGGGCAGGGTGTTACTGTTCTTAATGCCGTGTTGCGTTGTCCGTCGCAAGCAAATGGATTATTCACTGTAGTGAGCAGTAATCTTGGCTTGGATAGTGGCATCGTATTGACAACCGGCAGAGCAGAATCTGTACTGGGTTCTTATGGTGTGAACGGCCCTTCAGATGCATTGGCCAGCAGCCAGAATGGTACCCCGGGCGACTCTATGTTGAACGTACTTTCAGGACAATATACTAAAGATGCCTGCAGGCTTGATTTTGATGTAGTGCCTGCGGGAGATACGGTGAGCATTGATTATGTGTTTAGTTCAGAGGAATATATAAGTGCAGTGTGCGGGAGCTTTAATGATGTGTTCGCATTCTTTATTTCGGGCCCGGGCATTATAGGGTTAGACAATATGGCAAAGGTGCCGGGAACAACTATTCCCGTAGCTATCAATTCTATAAACAATGGTATACCCGGCTCATCGGGCAGCCTGCTGGGTTGCACGTCAATGGGCACCGGATCTCCGTTTACCGCATATTATAATGATAATATTTCCGGCACAACCATTACCCACAAAGGAATGACCAGGGTGCTGAAGGCCATGCACGTTGTTAATCCTTGTGATACCTACCACTTCAGGATAGTGATAGCGGATGCGGGTAATGATAAATACGATTCAGGAGTGTTTCTTGAGGCGGGTAGTTTGAAGACAGGTGAATACAAGGTGCAGGCACTGGCAACCGCTGTGTTTGACGGGTTATCTCCTATCTGTATCAAGGGTTGTTTGCCGGGGTATTTCAGGGTAAAGAATGCTAAGGCAAAAGCCACGCCACAAGTGGTGAGATTTACAACTACAGGCAGTGCTGTAAGTGGGGTGGACTACATGCCACTTACAGACAGTGTGGTGATACCCGCATATGCTACTTATGCCGATGTGCCTGTGTATGGCCTGCTTACTGCAACCAATGGAGCAAAGACATTAGGCATTACAATTTATGCGCCATCCATCTGTAACAGTACCAGCTTTGCTGCTGATAGTGCCGTGCTTACCATTTATGATACCATACATATTACTACACGCCCTTCTGATACCATTGTATGCGGTAATGACAGTGTGCAGCTACAGGTGCTCGGTGACGGCATATATAACTACAGTTGGGTGCCGTTGACCGATTTGTCGGGCGGTAATACAATGACACCTCTTGCGTTTCCAATGGTGAGCACCGTTTATACGGTCACTGCTTCATTGCCCGGTACACCATGCCCTTTCAGAACAGCTACTGTAGACATTATTACCAGGTCTACCGCTGCGGTGACATTGGTTGCAGATACGCAGGTATGTTACAGTAGTTCGTTTCAATTAGCGCCGGTGGTTGCACCTGTCAATTCTTTTTACAGTTATCAGTGGAGCGGGCCGGGGGGCTTCAGCAGTAATATTGAAAGCCCTGTTATTTCGGCGGGAGTGCCCGGCGGCTTTTACCAACTTACGGTAACTAACGATACGAATGGCTGTAAGGGTAGGGGAGATATCAACGTAGCCATCTTTACACCCCCACTTCCTGTGGTCACTTCTCCGGCATACTACTGTTTGAATAGTCCGGCTATTGCGCTCAATGCCTATGGCAATGAATTGCATTGGTACCTGCCCGATGGGTCTATGGTGTCAGGTGCTCCTGCCCCGCCTGTAGATGTAGTAACGCAATTCCTGTACCATGTCACCAACACGGTCAATAGCTGCGAGAGCCCGCAGACAGCGCTACAAGTAAAAGTGGAAAAGTGCTGCGATGGTAATATATTTATTCCATCAGCCTTCTCCCCTAATGCCGATGGCCTTAATGATGTATTCCGCGTACAGGAAGATTTTTCGTATACCCTGAAGACCATGTCGGTTTTTAATCGTTGGGGTCAGGTAGTATATAGTGGTAATGTGGGTGCCTGGGATGGGAATTATGATAACGGCCCTGCCGATGCAGGTGTTTATTACTACAAGATCACCTTCGGTTGTATACTAGGCGGCACAATGGTGAAGACAGGAGATATTACTCTTGTGCGTTGATCTGCAAACTGATGCCTCTTTATAATTTTTATATACCTATCTTTGCCGACCCATTACAAGTCTTTAACAAGGTTTTGTGATGGTATTCTATCTTTAATAAAGCTGAACTGATGCGATCCCCTAAGTTTTTTTTGCTGGCTATACTTTCAGTAGTAGCTATGCAGGCCAATGCCGGTAATAAGATCAAGTATTATTTCAATCACCCTCCTGAAACTTCAGTTTCTACGGGTGTTGATGCCATAAATCTGAATGGCCGTATTGATGATACCTTGATCGCTTACATCAACCGTGCTAAGTATACCCTTGATATTGCTGTTTATAACTACACTTCATATTCCGGATCTAGTGATCTCACAAGCGTTGCAAATGCACTGAATGCAGCGTATGCACGTGGGGTAAAGATTCGGATGATACATGATAGCTCATCTACTAATTCCGGATTGGCATATGTTAATTTCGCTATACCACGGCTAGCAAGTCCTGCCAATACCGGTGCTTACGGGATTATGCATGATAAATTTATGGTGGTTGATGGTCACTCTCCCAACCCTGATGAATCTATTGTGTGGACAGGGTCTACTAACTGGTCTGTTGCGCAATTCGAAAGAGATTATGATAATGTAGTGATCGTGCAGGATTCAGCACTTGCGCATGCATATATAGGTGAATTCAATCAGATGTGGGGCGATACCGGTATTACACCTAACGTAATAAACTCAAAGTTTGGACCGGATAAACATGATTTGGGAAGGCATCATTTTACAATTGATGGCAAGCACGTTGAGCTTTACTTTAGCCCTTCTGATACAACAAACAACCACATTAAGTCCTCAATATTAACAGCAGATAAAGACCTGTATTTCGGCGTCTATACAATGACAGACAATGGTTGTGCAAATTCCATAGCTACTGTTAAGATGAATGGCGCTTATGTTGCAGGGATAGTTGATCAATATAGTAACTACAGCGGTAACACTGCATATGCAACCCTTACAACTAACCTCGGGAGCAATTTTATCACCTATACCGGCAGCGATCTTTACCATAATAAATATGTGGTGATAGACCCGTCAGACGCATGTTCAGACCCTATGGTACTTACCGGTTCTCATAACTGGACCAGTGCTGCCAATACAAAAAATGATGAAAATACACTGATCATACACGATGCAACTGCGGCTAATATCTACCTTCAGGCATTCAGGGGTGATTTTTACGCTTTAGGTGGCAGCCTTACTAAGGTTTATGGGTGTACCAGCGGTGTGCAGACTGTAACTGAAGAAAGTGTAAACCTCGATATATATCCAAACCCTTCCTCCGGTGACTTTACTATGACACTTGACTTGGCCAGCCCTCAAAAAGTAACCGCCTATATTACTGATATAAGTGGAAGATCATTCACCGTGATCAACGATGAGTGGCAGCCTGCGGGATCTATGAAAAAAATAGTATCTGTGCCTGTTTCG
>CANBQQ010000157.1 GCA_947371715.1 Flavipsychrobacter stenotrophus | reverse complement strand
ATGGATACCATTCAGGACTTATGATCATAAATTCGCTAGAAGAATCAAAACCTGGCGGGAGGGGAAACCCGCCAGGATGTACGTCCTTCGGATCATCGTACCCTTCATATCTTGGGTAAGGTCATTCAGTTCGCTGTCATTCACAATGCCGCCGTTCTCATCGTGCTGCTGTTTGTTGTATACCATGCCGGCATACATAGTATAGCGCTTATTCAGACTTTTGAAATTGGTGGAGAAGGCAAAGTTGTCAGTGTTGTTTCTATTTACCTTATAAAATCCCGGCGCGTTTACCTTACGGTATTCGACCATAAAATTCCAGTTCGGTTTTATATTCTGCGTGTGCAGTACACCTGCCACTTGTTCCAGCTTACTGCCCAGTGTGTAGTTAAATACCGAGTATGGCCTGTTTGTATTATAATATTGGAGCGAATCGAGGTTGAAACGATAAGAATCAAAAATATGATACCCTAATGATGGACCTACACGGTAATCGGGAGTAAATGCAAGATTGTAAATAGGGCTGCCGGGATTACCCAGGTCGCGCGCCCATGACTGCACAAAAGGCCTTCGCTGGAAATTGTGCAGGCTGGTATCGGGAGTGAGCAATTTGGCCGATCCCAATACTTCATAGTAAAGGTTTGCATCTTCGCTCTTCCAGGTATTGGTATTGGATTTATTAGCGCTCGTATCTCTTTGGCTACCGCTGGGCATAGTGGTATGGGTCTGCGCATGCATTGCGCCACCACATAACAATAATGCTATGACCGGTAACAATCTGGAAAAAGATATGGCCCTTATAAATTTCAATAGGTGGTGATTATATTATTTGTTCGATAAGCAGATTTGTAAAAATCGAAGTATGACAATTTACATTCTCCTGATCATGGCCTCAACCAATCCTGCCATTTTAGGAGCGGCTGCGTTAGCGGCCTCCAGCACTTCTTCATGCGTAATGATAACCGGTACATCAGTAACACCCAGATCGGTAATTACGCTTATGCCAAAAACCTTCATGCCACCATGGCGGGCTACTATGATCTCCGGTACTGTGCTCATGCCTACGGCATCACCACCATTGCGGTGTAGCCATATGTATTCAGCCGGTGTTTCAAATGTTGGACCTTGTAGTCCGGTATATACGCCTGTGCGAATGTTTATGCCGTGTTCTGCAGCTATTTCTTTACCTAGAGCTATCAATCCTTTATCATAAGCGGCGCTCATGTCCAGGAAGCGCACACCCAGGCGCTCGTCATTCGGTCCACGCAAAGGATGCTCTGGAAACAGGTTAATATGGTCTTCGATGATCATCAGATCACCTATTTTAAAAGTTGGATTAGTACCACCTGAAGCATTGGAAACGAACACAGTATCTACACCAAGTGCCTTCATCACACGTACTGGGAAGGTTACTTCTTCCATGCTGTAGCCTTCGTAATAATGGAATCGGCCGGCCATCAGTATTACCTGTTTATTGCCGATCTTGCCAAATACCAGTTTGCCGTCGTGGCCCTGTACTGTTGATACAGGAAAGTTTGGTATCTCAGAGTAGTGTATCTCGGTTTCTTTTTCGATCATGTCGATCAATCCGCCCAGGCCACTGCCTAATATAATGCCGGTTGTAGGGGTATTCTTTATTTTGGTTTTGATGAATTCAGCGGTGGTCTGTATCTTATCGTATAAGGACATGAAATATAATTGTTTAATATTTTAGAATTTTGCGTGGGCAAATATCCCACATTTTAGATTTAAAAACTAATCTATTGTGTTAATACAGGTTAGGTAAGTTTGTTGCTCTTTACGTTCAATTCATATCCTATATGTACACTACCGTTAATTTATTAACTCGCTAAGCATTTTGAATTTTTACTTTTGAAATTGGGAATTTGAATTTGTGTACTTTTAAGCACCATTTTTAAACACATGCAAGACTTACGACCATTTTTTGAAGCGGTGCATTTTTCTGAGGCCCGCAAAAACATAAAGTATCACCCGCTACAGTGGGGGAATAAGATCAAATATGCATTTGATGAAACATTCAATATAGAAGAAGCCGATGTAATACTGGTGGGCTGTGGTGCCAGTCATATAGATCCTTTCGATGAGACCGCCAATGTCATCCGCAAGCACCTCTATGCCATGTATCACTGGCATCCTGATGTGAGCATTGCTGATGCCGGTAATATTAAATTGGGCGCTTCGCTAAACGACACTCGTGCGGCATTACTAACTGTGCTTGAAGAGATACACAATGCAGGTAAAATAGCTATTCTGTTGGGTGCAAGGCATGATCTTACACTACAGCAATACGAGGTATTCAAGAAAAAGGAAACAATGGCAGTGGCTACAATAGCCGATATGCTCATAGACCTTGAGGACAGCGAAGAAAGCGATGACAGAAGTTTCTTGCTCGAGATGCTTACTGACACGCCAAACTTCATTAGCCACTACAGCCATATCGCATTCCAGAGCTATTATACACAACCACGTATGCTCGAAACCCTTGACAAGCTTCGCTTCGACTTCTTCCGCCTGGGTAAGGTGCGTGAAGATATTATGGAGATGGAACCTGTACTGAGAGGTAGCGATATCTTCAGTTTCGATATGTCGGTAGTTCGTTATGGCGATGCACCGGCTAATATAAATGGCTCACCAAACGGATTGTCGGGCGAAGAGGCTTGTACTTTGACGCGCTTTGCTGGTATGGCAGATAACTTGTCGTCACTAGGTATATATGGCTACAATATAAATGAAGACACCAATGAAATGACTGCAAAACTGATCACGCAAATGATCTGGTACTTTGTAGATGGTCTGTTAGTGCGCAAGTCAGAAGCTAAACTCACTGAGAAGGAAGAGTTCGCAGTATTCCATGTGACCTTTACAGACAACGACACAAAATTCATAAAAAGCAAGCGCACCAACAGGTGGTGGATGAGCATGCCAAACCGAACATTCGTACCTTGTTCATACAACGACTACATCATTGCCAGCAGCAACGAAATACCGGAGCGTTGGTTAAGAGAGCAGGAAAGGCTTATTTGATGAGCTAAGGTAATAGCCTTTGATGGCGATAAGTGAATATAATGTATAAGCCCTGGAGGGGCTACATCAGTAGCCCGGGGTTTCAACCCCGGGTAACATACACTACAAATATTAGCCCTGAAGGGGCGAAATAATTATATCAACAAACGTATGGCACTTTGTTTGTTTACATAAACCGAAACTATCTTTGTTTACATAAACCGAGACGTTTTTACTTTTTACTTTTTAATTTTTACTTTTTTTGATAGATCCAAGAACCAAATTACACGAAGAAAAAGCCATACTGGTAGGGCTTGTCTACAAGGAGCAGACGGAGATCATGGTAAAAGAATACCTTGATGAACTGGCTTTTCTTGCAGAGACGGCTGGTGCCACTTCTGTAAAAACTTTTATACAAAAGCTGCCCAGGCCCGATAGCAAGACCTTTGTAGGAAAGGGAAAGCTGGAGGAGATAAAGGTGTATGTGAAGACCAAGGGTATCACCATAGTTATATTTGATGATGAACTTACCGGCTCACAGTTGGGCAATATTGCCGATGTACTGGAAGTGCGTGTGATAGATCGCAGTGACCTTATTTTAGACATTTTTGCCAGTCGCGCCAAGACGGCGCAGGCCAAGGTGCAGGTTGAACTAGCCCAATACCAATACATCCTCCCACGACTAAAAGGTATGTGGAAGCACCTGGAACGCCAGGGTGGTGGTATAGGCAGCAGAGGCCCTGGTGAAACCGAAATTGAAACGGACAGGCGTATAGTAAAGGACAAAATATCACTACTCCGTAAGCGCCTGCAGGAGATAGACCGCCAGGCGGTTACTCAGCGCCAGGAACGTGGTGTGTACATCCGCGTGGCCCTGGTAGGATATACCAATGTGGGTAAAAGCACTATAATGAATGTGCTGAGTAAGGCAGAGGTGTTTGCCGAGAACAAACTATTTGCAACATTAGATACTACTACCCGCAAGGTGGTATATGAGCAAACTCCATTCCTGCTAAGTGATACGGTAGGATTTATCCGTAAGCTACCGCACCATCTTGTAGAGAGCTTTAAAAGCACGCTTGATGAAGTGCGCGAGGCCGACTGTCTGCTGCATGTGGTAGACATATCTCATCCGGCTTACGAAGACCAGATGGGTGTGGTGAACAAGACACTACAAGAGCTAAAAGCATTCGACAAGCCGATAATGGTCATCTTTAATAAGATGGATCTTTATGAAGCCAACACGTTTGATAAGTGGCTGGACCCTGAAGTAAAAGAGGATATGCTGGTACAACTCAACGAACGCTGGCAGCACCTGACCGGCAATATGGCCATCTTCATATCCGCCACCGAGCGCCTTAATATCGATGGTCTCCGAGAGACGATATTAAAGCGGGTCAAAGCGCTGTACGAAGAGCGATACCCTTATTTGACACAATTTTATTGATAATATTTTATGAACCGTCCGATCGTATCGGGCGGTTTTTTTGGGTATGACTTATCGGTTGTGCGGCAATTCACCCCTAAAATCTATACAGACGCAACATTTTAAGCATATGTTAATTCTGTACATTGTAAGTTTGTATGTCAATATTTTACAATGATAGTGTCAAACATACAGGCGAAAAGGCTTTTTTACGATTTTAAATGCCCTCATTGCCATCAGGAGCCTCCAATTGATTATCTGGCAAACCCCGAGCATGAGTTCCCCGGTTTGGCCCACAATCCGGGCAGGACTGAATGCAAGACATTTGACGACGAATTCAATGCCGTATACAAAGAAAGCCTGCAAGGTCATGGCTCTTTAGATAAGATGTATGAATGGTTGTGGAAATACAGGAATTAGGTATTTCATGTTGATATGCGCACGACAGTCGATCCGCGCCCTTAACGTAAATCTTTACTGGTCGCTCATTGTATTTGGGCGACTTTTTTTATTGATTTAGCACAGCAGGCGTCCACTACAAGTTAGCTAAAGCCTTACAAGTATTCATTATCCTGCCTTATACCGCTAACAATTCAATTTATTGACTAACATTTGGTCCTCTCTTAAAAAAATATTGCCCGATTTCAATGATGGGTATCATCTCAAAAGGTGACCGGAGTTAGTACTATTGTGCCCTCACAATTTTATTCCTAACGAATCATATACCCCAATTTTAAAAATGCTGAATACCCTGAACGATTCCCTCTACCTGCTGGCGGGAGCCTTTGATCTATTCCCGGATGCTATCCTTGTTGTAGATATTGCCGGAACCATACGCAACGCCAATAAGCAAGTAGAATCTGTATTTGGATACACCGTTGCCGAACTACACCATCAGAATCTCAATATGCTTTTGCCTGGACGGTATACCCAACACCATCACAATTTTGTGGCAAAATTCTTTGACACTACCACTATACGTAAAATGGGTGCAGGAGTATCTCTGTTTGGTCGGCGGAAAGATGGTCGTGAGATCGACATAGATATTGCATTGTCGCTTATAGAGACCACCTCGGGTAAATATGCGTTGGCTGTCGTTAGAGACATCTCAGACAAAATGAGGTTGGTCGATCATATCAGCAGCATTGAAAAAATCAAGAAGGAGCTGGAGCAATTTTCATACGTACTGACGCATGACCTAAAGGCTCCTTTACAGAAAGTAAAGGCGCTGACCCACCTCATACATCTTGAATTGCCCGAAAAGGAAAGCGATGATATAAAGACCATGATCAGCTATATCAATGAAAGCGTCGACGGCATGGAAAGTTTGATTCACGGTGTGCTTGAGTATCATAAAGCTAAGCTCACAAAAGACGATACTGCTAGTATGGTAGACCTGAATGAGGTTTTTGAGCAGGCTATTAAATTGTTAGAAATTCCCGAATCATTTACAGTTAAGGTAAGGCAGCGGTTACCATCAATTATTATCAACAAAACCTCCGCGTTGCAGATATTCCTTAATCTGATCTCCAATGCAATTAGCCATAATAAAAATGAAAAAGGCCTGTTAGAGATCGGTTATACTGTAGAGGGAGATAAAGCGGTATTTACGTTTGCCGACAATGGCTCACCAATTCCTGCAGCACTACGTGAAAATTTATTTGAGATCAGTTCACAAATAAAAAATGCCGCAGAGCGTAAATCAAACGGCTTTGGCTTGTCGATAGTCAGGGAGATCGTAGAGGGCAATAAGAGCCAGAAGCTATGGTACGAAGACAGCGATTTAGGCGGCACTGCGTTTAAATTTACATGGAATATTTGAGATTTATGAAGCAGCATAATGAAGCTGTATAAACGGAATTATTTACAAAACGGGTCGAAGCTATTGGCTTCGACCCGTTTCTTTACTTTAAATATCTCTTTATTTCTCTTTCTACTTCCCTGGTCTTTGTGCTTTCGCGCTTGTCGTGAAGCTTCTTTCCTTTACCCAGGCCTATTTCCAGTTTGCAATAGCCCTTATCGTCTATGTAAATGCTGAGAGGGACAATAGTAAGGCCCTTTTCTTTCGCTTTCTGTTCCCATTTACGCAACTCTTTTTTAGTCAGCAGCAGTTTGCGGTCGCGTACAGGCACATGGCTTATATAACCTGCATTGATGTAAATGGCAATGTGCATGCCTTTTAGCCATAGTTCTCCATGGCTGTAAAAGCAGTAGCTGTCGTTGAACGTAACCTTGCCCAATCGCACAGACTTGATCTCAGATCCTGTCAGTACTATACCTGCTTTATACCTGTCTTCTATGGCATATTCAAATGTCGCAGGGCGGTTCTTAATATATACGTTAGCGTCGGCCAATGGTAATTTTTAATGGCTCAATGGCTTAATGGCTCAATGGCTCAATGGTGTGAATGAGAATAATGGATTAACCGGCGTGCCGGTTAATCCATTATTAAAAATGTTTAGTTTAAATCAGAGGCAATTGCACCTGCGGCATCTTTTACAAACCACTGTACTACCTGAGATAATTTTATCTTCAACACCTTCCTGTTAACAATGAAATCAAGGAAGCCATGCTCCAACAGGAACTCCGACTTCTGGAAACCATCAGGAAGGTCTTTTTTGATCGTTTCTTTAATAACACGCGGACCGGCAAAACCTATCAGTGCATTAGGCTCAGCAATATTAATATCGCCCAGCATAGCATAAGATGCCGTAACACCACCTGTTGTAGGGTCTGTCATGAAAGAGATGTATGGCAATCCGGCCTTTGCCAGGCGGGTAAGCTTTGCAGCTGTCTTCGCCATTTGCATCAGCGAGAACGCACTCTCCATCATACGCGCACCGCCCGATTTGGTGATGATCATAAACGGTAGCTTGTGCTCTATAGCGTAATCAATAC
>CANBQQ010000156.1 GCA_947371715.1 Flavipsychrobacter stenotrophus | reverse complement strand
GTGAATATTGGTACAGGACTTACATTTGGCGACTCACCTGCCGATGGTGATGTGATCAGCTGCCGAATGGCCAGCAATGCTACCTGTCCTACAATTGATACCGTGTATAGCAACAATATTACCATGCACGTGTTTCCCAATGTTATACCAGTTGTAACAGTAACAGTATCTCCAAGCGATACCATAGCTTACATAGGCCAGCCTGTAACATTTACTGCAACACTTACCAATTGCGGTTCTTCGCCGGTGTATCAATGGTATGAAAACGGTACTGCTATTGCAGGTGCTACATCTGCTACGTACAGCACAACAGCGGTTGGCAATGATGCCTTCTATTGCATAGCAGATTGTAATATACCGTGTGCCGTTGCTGTTTCTAACCATAGCAACGTAGTAACCCTCTACACAGGGCATGTTGGCATTAATGCGCTTAATCAGTCTGGTATGTCGTTCTCTCTTTATCCGAACCCGAACAACGGTAATTTCACACTGATCGGTAAAACGGAAGGAAGCAATGAACCTGTCACCTATGAGATCATAGACATGATGGGACGCATACTGCATAGCGGTATTACCCAGCCGAATCAGAACATCATACATGAACAGGTGGTAACTGACAGCCATGTTGCTCCGGGGCAATACGTACTCCGGGTGATAACAAGTAGCGGTGCAGAACAGATACATTTTACTGTAGGGAAATAGTAGTAGAAAGGTCACATAACAATAGCCGGGAATGCATCCCGGCTATTATATTTTTGAAAACAACCCTAGAAATAAATTTAAATATAAATGGTATCTTACGCGGGCTCACTCAACTATCAGGAATTATGAAAAAAATACTACCTATACTATTCACTATTTTGTTTGTGCTTGGTTATTGTGAATCTTCCGGGCAGTGTCACTATCAGGACACGGCGATTATTCACAGAACTATAACCGGTAAACCTTATGCGATAGCAATAAGCAATATTGGGAAAGTCGCCGTTAGCTCTGTAAGAACGGATACCATTGGCGCAAAGGGAGTTGTAAAAATATGGAATGACGTCTACGATTTCATGAATGGCCTGAAGCCGAACGATAGTGTCAAACTGACCTCTCCGCAGGGACTTATATACGATAATAGTGAAAACTTATATGTAGTACAAACTGAAAGATCTGATAGTAATATCATGATCTACAATTCTTCTTTGACACTTATCAGGGTAATTAATAACTCGGCAGGTGCTACCGCATGGAATAACCTGCGGGGGATAGGGATCGATTCAACTCAAGCAATTTATGTTATTAGCGGCGATTCTGTTGGGCCGGGACCAGCTTTTTCGCATATTCCACGAACCGGTAAGCTGATCAGAATTACAGATCCACTTAGTACGGCAATAAAGACAGTTCTGTTGTCTGGACTGGATTCTCCTAAAGCTGTGGTGGTAAAAGGGCTCAGGGCTTTTATCACTGAATTCGGTGCCAATAAGGTGAATACTTATGATCTGACATCGATGCAGAAAATAGATTCCATTGCAATAAGCCGACCATCGGATATCACTGTCAATGACTGCCGACTATACATCACCGAGCATCCAGATAATCTTGCAACTATTGTTAATTCTTTTCATTTAACAGATACAGCTGCTTTATGGAATATTACCAAACCAGGGACAAATGGAAATTTCGGCATCCAACTAGATGTGGATAAGGACTTATTTGTTTGCGATAACGACAGCAACAGAGTAGTGTTCTTCAGAGGCGTTATACCACCATCAACCGGCGGCCCACTAATTGGGGGGCTTAACGGCCTCACTTTTTGTGTAGGTTCAAGTATTCAGTATGATCTCGACCATGGTACAGCAGGATACTGGACAAGCGCAGATCCAAGTATTGTTTTAATGGATACCGGTGGGCTTGCTCATGCACAAACGGCAGGGTTTACAATTGTTTACCAAACAATCGGAACCGCAATATATTCTTACTATGCGCAGGTAGACGCTCCACTTACCCCTGCAGGGCCAATTTACTCAAACTCTGATATCGGTAGGATGTATGGACAAGACACGATGTGCTATCTCAATGCCCTTCGACTTAATGACGATAGTTATGGCGACTATTGGATAAGCTCAGATAATACCATAGCCGAAGTAAGCCGGTTCAGTGGGGTTGTTTGGCCAAAAGTGCCGGGGATGGTTTCAATAATTCATAGTAGATCGAATACCTGTGGTAATGTATCAGCTTCGTTTTCACTTACAATAGTTGGGCCGCCTGACATAGCGGACATAACAGGACCACTAAGGGTATGTAGCGGACAAGAATTTACCCTCTCAGATGCCATAGCCGGAGGAACGTGGAGCAGTAGTGATTCTATTGCCACCATTGATAATGCAGGTAATGTAAATACGAATCGCGCTGGACAAGTTACGATCACTTATGTTACAGCGAATCGCTGTGACTCAAAATCTGCAACAATTAGTATTCAGATCGACTCTTTGCAAACAGCTGGGACTATAGAAGGTATTGACAGCGTTTGTAGAACACTATCAATAAGTCTGATAGACACGGGAGGGACCAGTGGGGGTGAATGGTCTAGCAGCAATACAAGTATTGCCATTGTTGACACTACGGGTACTGTATTTGGGCTAGATACAGGAAGTGTTACAATTACTTATACAGTAATAAATAGCTGCGACACGCTAATAGCTACAAAAGACGTGAGAGTGATACCGACCCCGGAAGCGGGTTCTATTACGGGGGCAGATTCCGTATGTGTCAATGATGTGATCAATTTAATAATTGCAGGAGCAAGTGAAACCGGAACATGGAGCAGCAGTGACCCAACGATCGCTATTGTTGATGCCAGTGGTACAGTAACCGGTATACAGGCAGGTGGGGTAACAATAAGTTACGTTGTCACAGGCACCTGTTTTAATGATACTGCAACGTTTCTTTTAGGTGTTATACCTCTGGCTCACTCAGGCGATATCGCAGGATTAGATCGTGTATGTCCTGGCCATGCGGTCTCGCTTACCCACGACACTTCAACAGGTGCAGGAGTGTGGATCGCTGAAGATGTAACAACCGCCGTTATCAATTCCAACGGTGAGGTATCCGGAGTAGCTCCCGGTAGTACTGTGATATACTATATTGCAACCAACGCCTGCAACATAGATACTGCGACCTATGCCTTTACTGTTGATTCTTTGCCACATGCAGGATCAATAACAGGTGTAGATTCTGTTTGTGTAAACGAAACGATCAACTTAATGAATTCCACTGCCAGCGCTATTGGAATTTGGAGTTGCAGTAATCCTTCGCTGGCGGTTATAGATGCGGTTGGTGCTGTAACTGGTTTGGATGCGGGAACCGTTACCATAAGTTATATATTAACAGGTACTTGCGTTAATGACACGACGACATTTGACATTACTATAAGAGCGCAACCACTGGCAGGTGCCATAATTGGGGCAGACGAAGTATGCGAAGGATTTACCGTATTGCTTGGGCATGCCGCATCCGAAGGTGAAGGTACTTGGATAACAGACGATCCAACAATAGCAGCAATAGATGCGGTAGGTATAGTAACAGGTAATATTACTGGTAGTACTGTTATTAGATATATCTCCGCTAACTTATGTGGAGCTGACACCGCAGTGCTGGTTTTTACGGTAAACCCTGCTCCACATGCGGGTACTATTTCCGGGCCTTCCAATGGATGTATAGGCAATAACTACCCATTCTCTTTAACAGGTGAATCTGGTACAAGCACATGGATCAGCAGTGATCCTTCTGTAGCTGCCGTCGATGCCTCAGGCATGCTGTATACCGGTTTAGATGGTAATGTTACCATCACACACATTTCAAGTACTACATGTGGCAGCGACTCTTCATCGGTCACTTTCACTGTTGACCCTTACGCGTATTCCGGACCTATAGATGGTATTTACGGCCCTGTTTGTATGGGTAACGGACCCGATTGGCTTTATGCCAATTATGCTGTGGGTAGCGGCTATTGGTATAGTGATGACCCGAGTATAGCAGATGTTGATGGCAGCGGTATGGTCACCTATTACAGTGCCGGTGTAGTGAATATACATTATGTCACCGGCACGAATTGTTCTACCGATGATAACTACCTGACCTTAACTATCAACCCGCTTCCGGTGGCGGGGAGTATCAGCGGCGCAGACAGTGTTTGTAGTGGCAGCAGTATTACGCTTATCAGTTTTGGTGCCGGTAGCACGGGTACCTGGGTCAGCAGTAATCCGGCGGCAGCCACGGTTTCTCCTACAGGTGTGGTAACAGGTTTGTCACCCATTCCTGTCACAGTTACTATCAAATATATTGTTACGGAATACTGTGGGCAGGATTCCTCAACACATTCAGTATACATCAAGCCTTTACCGCTCTCAAGTTCTTTCTCGGGGCCTACAGCAGTATGCTACGGCAGCACTATTTCTTTGTCAGCTACAAATGCCGGAGGGATTTGGAGTATTTCTAATAGCACCATTGCTACGGTTTCCACTTCAGGCATTGTGAGCGGTGCTGCCGCCGCCGGCGGAACCGCAACTATTACTTATACAATGTCCGGCTGCGGATCGGTCTATTCAACCGCACCGATTTATGTGACTCCGCTCCCTGCGCCCGGTAATATAACAGGGCTTAGCAGCATCTGCCTGAATGGATTTGATACATTGCGCGATCATTCAGCAACACCGGCTGGTACATGGACCAGCAGACAAGGATACGTATTGTTCCTCTCTTCGGTAAGTGGTACTGATACTGTTATGCTGAAGGGGACTGCTGCTGCAATTGATACTATCATTTATACTGTAAATAATTCATGCGGAACTGACTCTGCCCTATTTGAAATTACCATCAATCCATTACCTGTAGCAGGCTATATATTTGGCGACGGTGCCGTGTGTGCCGGATCGACCGGGTATCTGTGGGAAACAGGGGGCACACCTTCCGGTATCTGGAGTTCTTCCGATCCGACATTAGCATCAGTTGACGCATTGACTGGTGACGTGACAGGTATTGCAGCCGGAGCAGTGGTGATAACATACTCAGGATATGACTTATGTGGAACTACTACAGAGATCTGGCCTATGACGATAGATAGCTTACCAAATGCCGTTATTACACCGGGTCCTACCAGTATTTGCTGGGGGGCTACAATGTCCCTGAGTGCTACAGGCTCTTACGGTACAGGTACGTGGAGTAGCAGCGATACATATATTGCCCCGGTATACGCAGGATCGGTTTTTGGAGATAATCCCGGCACTGTGACGATATCGTACATTACCTCCACGCCAAGCTGCGGGGAGGACACCGCTGTTATTCTATTAACAATAGATTCTCCCGACGCAGGCGTCATATCCGGCGCCGACACAGTATGTGCCGGCGCATCAATAACCCTCACCAATGTGGCGCCAGGTGGGGTATGGAGCAGCACTGATATATATGCTGCAACAGTTTCTGCAACAGGTGTTGTAACTGGTGTAAATGCAGGATATTTATGGATTGAATACACTGTTACAAGCCCTACGTGTGGTTTTGCAACTGTGTCTTATCCCATTACTGTTCAGCCATTGCCGCTAGCAGGTACAATATCCGGAGTTGGCAATGTGTGCGCGGGGGCCACAACTATTTTGGCAAGCACAGTGCCGGGAACCTGGAGCTGCGTATCGCTATATGCAACTGTAGATAGCTTGACGGGATTGGTAACGGGCCTAACAACAGGAACGGCCACTATTACCAGCACGGTTACAGATATGTGTGGGTCGGACTATGCAACATTCTCCATGGTAGTTACTGACGTACCCGTTATGACGCCTATCAGCTGCATTGACTCTATTTGTCAGGGCAATACATTTATAGCTACGGCTGCACCTGCATCCGGAACCTGGTCTACCTACTACGGGTATTTGTCATCTACACCGGTAACAGCCACAACTGCAAGTGTATTTGCTGCATCAGGAGGTATTGACACGCTTACATATACCGCCACCAACAGCTGCGGCAATGCCTCTGTTTCAAAAGCTATAGGAGTACTCATTGTGCCTGATGCCGGGTACATTACCGGACCAGACAGCCTTTGTCCTGGTGCTACAGCTGTCATGTATGACTTAACGGGGGAACCAGGAGGTCTATGGAGCAATACCGGCACAAATATATCTATAACAGCTGCAGGCAACGTAATTGCGCTATCACCGGGAACTGATACGGTGCAATATGCGGTTGCCGGATATTGTGGTGCTACAGTAGCTACCCACTCACTGATAGTCAATGCATTGCCTGTTGCCGGAACTATTACGGGGCCGGCAACTGTGTGTATCGGTTCGTCAATAACTCTTGCCAATGCAACTGGCACGCCGGGGGGCACCTGGACCTGTGGGACGGGCGGCAATATAACCGCAGGCGGCGTGTTTACAGGCATTACAGCCGGAGCAGTTTCAATATCTTATGAGGCGATCACGCCATGTGGATCGCTCTATGCTTCTTATTCTGTAACGGTAGATCCGTTGCCTACAGTTGCGATAATAACGGGAACAACGGTAGCCTGTTCAGGTGGATCTGCAACGCTGAACAATGCAACAACAACCGGAATATGGAGTTGCTCACCGGCTTCAGTTGCAACAATAGATGCGTCAACAGGCCAATATCATGGTGTAGCACCAGGCACTGCCATGGTTAGCTATGCGGTAACCAATGGATGTGGCACAACAACAGTCACTCAGCCAATAACAATAAACACGCTACCGGTTGTTGCTGCTATACTAGGCACAGCCGCTGTTTGCCCTCCGGGCACAACTTTTTTGACAGATGCAACTCCAGGCGGCCTATGGAGCGCGAGTAACGGGCACGCAACGATCAGCTCTTCCGGGTTGGTCACCGGGGTATCTACCGGTTTGGATACTATCTATTATGCTGTTAACAACACATGTGGCACGTCAATTCAGGTCAGAACAGTAACGGTAAATTCCATGCCTGTAGCAGATACCATAGCTGGACCGTCAATGGCTTGTACGGGAACACCTGTCACGTTAACCAGTACAGTGCCCGGCGGAACCTGGAGCGCAAGCAATGGGCATGCAACTGTAGCAGGAGGAATTGTAACAGGCATAACTACAGGAGCAGATACAGTATATTATGTCGTGAGCAATTCATGTGGCTCTGTGACGGCATCGCGAATAGTAACTATTTATGTTAGCGTGATCCCAATGGTCACGGTAGCTGTAAGCCCATATGATACGCTTTGTGGTGCCACACCTGCTACCTATACGGCTACCCCGGTAAATGGCGGAATTGCTCCGTTCATACAATGGAGAAGAAATGGAATGAACATTGGTACAGGACTTACATTTGGCGACTCACCTGC
>CANBQQ010000155.1 GCA_947371715.1 Flavipsychrobacter stenotrophus | reverse complement strand
AATCCTGGTCCAACAGTGACCGGACCTACAACGGTATGCCAGGGCTTTACCAGCAACCTTGTAGTAGATTCGGCATTTGGCTACTGGACAAGTTCTGATACCAACCTGGTAAAAGTTGACTCTGTAACAGGTGTGGTGCGTGGTGTGGTAACAGGCCCATCGCCGTCAATAAACACAGCGCTCATTACCTTTACTACACCGGGTTTTGGTTGCAGAGATACTATGACAGTAACTTCTTACCCTATTGTTACACCATTGGTGTCGATAACTACCAGTCCTACGCTTACACTTACAAGCACAGTAGCAACAGTATGCCAGAATACGCTGGTGACCTACACTGCAAATACTATAAATCCGGGCCCTACGCCAACCTTCCAGTGGCGGGTAAATACTGTGCCTGCAGGAACGGGACCATCTTTCTCATACATTCCGCTGAACGGTGATTCTGTGAGTGTTGTAATGACCAGCAGCGCTCAGTGTCCATCACCTGCAAGTGCCAGGTCGTTTGTGAAGATGGTGGTGATCACCCGCAGAACACCTACTTTGAATCTGGCAACAGGACAGGGAGATACAACTTGCCTGGGTAACCCGGTAACGCTGAGTCCGAACCCTGTATTCGGCGGCGCAGCACCTACCTATAACTGGACCATCAACGGTATCAATGTAGGGCCGGGAAGTACATTTACATATGTGCCTGCAAATAATGACTTTATCAGGGTATTGATACATAGCAATTACATTTGCCCGCTGGTTGATACTGCTTCAGATACCTTGAGACTGACAGTGAGCCCTTACCTGAATCCAACGATTACAATGATAGGTTCGGATAGTGCGTGTGAAGGGTATCCAATTGCTTACTCTACAGTAATGACCGGTGGCGGAACACATCCTACCTATGTGTGGAAGGTGAATGGTATACCTGCAGGTACGGCAGGAAGCCTTGCTTACATGGGTACTACCGGTGATGTGGTGACCGTAGAAATGACAAGTAATTTCCCTTGTATCAATTACTCTGTAGCCACCAGCGCGCCACACTCTGTAACCGTGATACCGGTAGCCGTACCGGATATCTACCTGAGTGTGAGTCCGGGTTACATACTGGCACCGGGTATGACTGCGACATTTACCGCGCATCCTACTAATCCGGGTCTGGCACCTACCTACAGGTGGAAGAAGAACGGTATACTAATACCAGGTGCTAACACTACTACTTACACTACTAATGTATTGGCAACAGGTGATTCATTTACTTGTATCATGACCAATACTGACTATTGTAACAATACATCGGTTTATGCATCGCAGGAGATAGCGATAGGTGGTAATGTGGGTGTGAGCCAGGTGAATGTACCTAACAGCGATATACGCGTAATGCCTAACCCTACCAAAGGTAACTTTGTGATACATGGTAATGTGGGTATTACTACCGACGAAGAGATAAGCGTAGAAATAACCAATATGCTGGGTCAGGTAGTATACCGCAATAAATTTAATGCAGCCGGTGGAGCAATTGACAATACGGTAGTATTGGATAATGAGCTGGCCAATGGTATGTATATACTGAATGTACACTCTGAGCACCTGAGCAAAACGATCCATTTTGAATTAGGTAAATAGTCTCATTCATTGAAATATTGATGGCTCCGGTGAAATTCACCGGAGCCATTTTTTGTTTATTTATGTCGCACTATTACACCTTACTTATCATTGGCTTTTAGTTAATGAAATTGTTAATGATGGTCGGCATATCTCCACACTATATTATGTATATTTGCGTAATATGCTTTTTGAAGAAAGGTATATCCCCCGGAATGCAGCGACATTTTTGTTTTCTGCTAGTGAACTGTTAATCAATACCTTATGAACACTCTTTTACTTAATAACCCTTTTATCTACTTAAGATACTCTTGTCTTATTTTTATATTGCTGTGCGCTGTACCGGGGTATGGACAGGCGCCGGTGATCACATCTGTTAGCCCATCTATAGCTGCTACAGGATCTACGATCACTATAACAGGTAGTAATTTTGACTTGCTGCCAGCAAATAACATTGTGTATTTTGGCTCGACAAAGGCTACAGTAACATCAGTTACCGCTACTCAACTTACAGTAGTAGTTGATACGGGGGCGGTGTTTGGGCCGGTATCGGTGTTGAATACTACCAACCACTTAACGGGTTACCAGGCGGATAAGTACCTGCCCACATTCAATAGCTCCTATTTTTATCAGGATACGATAAATTTCAGGAATTCTACAATATTACAGGTCGGTTATAATGCGCTTGGTCCATTTTCCGATCCTGCATATTCTTACATAACAGTGTTGGGGGATCTTGACGGTGATGGAAAGCCTGATCTTGTGACGACAAACAGACATGATCCACCAAATTTTGGAAATCTAGTCATTTACAGAAATGTGAGCAGTCCTGGTTGGATAAGCAGTGCATCCTTTTCGGCAGTCGGTGTTGTTTTGCCCTCAGGCAGTTTGCCAGCTGGTAATCAGCCTGCAAATGTGAAATTGGCAGACATAGATGGAGATGGGATGCTAGACCTTGTTTTGCCGCAATTAGGCGCGGGTAAAGTGGCTGTTTACAGAAATACGTCTACTATTGGAAGTATTACTTTTGCTGCAATTGATGAATTTCAAGTGACACCAACAGGTGTTGCCCCCTATGTAATAGGAATAGCAGATTTTGACAAAGATGGTAAAGTAGATGTTGCAGTTACCTGCAGGGATTCTGCCAATGTGGTCTTACTGCAGAATACGAGTACGGTAGGTAATATCAGTTTGAATGTAATAGGCGCTTTTAAGTGTGGCATTCTGCCGATAGGTATATGTACAGGTGACCTGGATGGTGATGGATTGGCGGACATTGGTGTTGCGGATGATTCCAGTGAAACAGTTTCTGTGTTGAAGAATACCTCAGTTGGAGGGTCAATCAGTTTTGCTCCCAGAATAATACTTGCTGCGCCGGGGAAATTATCAGACATTCAGAGCGTGGATTTAGATGGGGATGGTAAACTGGATATTGCAGTTACGTCTACCAGTTCGAACCAGATAGCTTTATATAAAAACGTTGGTGTTTCAGGTATAATTGACCTAACAACTTTTGCGCCAGCAGTAACCTATGTGACACTGACATCACCAGCCGGAATTGCAACAGGTGATCTTAATGGTGATGGCAGGCCAGACATTGTTGTTGCAGATGCTGCTCCCAGTAGAATATCTGTTTTCAGAAATACGTCAACTACAGGCTCATCTTTTACCTCGGCTACTTTTGCGAACAGGGTTGATTTTTTGACAGGGGCTACTCCATTGGGAGTCAACCTGGGCGACCTTGATGGCGATGGATATCCTGAGATTGTGGCAACAAATAACAGACAAGGAACGATTAACATCTTCCGCGATTATCCACTACCCATAATGGATACTATTTCTGGGCCGCGTAATATCTGCGCTTCTGGTCCCTCAATAACATTAACCAGCGGTACAGTAGGTGGTGTATGGACCTTGACCAATAATACGCTTGCATCTATAGATGCTGCTACAGGTATGTTGACGCCACACCTGCCGGGCAAAGACACGGTAATATTGTACAAGATAGCGGGTGGTGATACCAGCAGCAGAAGGTTCATTATTACGTTTGATTCTGTTATAGCAGTCCCTGCTATTGCAGGCCCGGTAAGCCAGTGTACAGGCACGCCTATTACATTGACTAATACAATGACCGGTGGCACGTGGGCTACAGGTGATGCGTTTATAGCGACGATAACGCCATCGGGAACCTCTGTTACAGTCAACGGACTGCATCAGGGTATTGTGAATATAACCTACTCGCTTTCTAATACCTGCGGCCTGATAAGCGCAACAAAAGTTGATACGGTAAAGACCACTCCATCTCCTGGTGTAATAACAGGTACTGCTGCTGTATGTGGTGCCGGGCAAACAACAACACTGGCTGATACTGCTACAGGAGGTGTATGGTCATCTAATAATACTTTGATAGCTACGGTAAACGGAGTTGGCATGGTAACGAGTGTGGCACCTGTGGGCAGTACCACTATCAGCTACACGTTGACCAATGGTTGTGGCAGCGCAGCTGCTACTGTTCCGTTTATAGTGAACGTGGCCCCGGTGACGGGTACAATAACAGGTATAGCTAATACAGTATGTGAAGGTTCTACTATTACACTGACTGATACCGCATCGGGCGGTGTGTGGAGCAGCTCGGTGCCGGCAGTAGCAACGGTGAGTGGCGGTATAGTAGGAGGAGCAAGTATTGGTACAACCCTTATTTCTTATACAGTAACCAATAGCTGCGGCTCTTTAAGTGATACGCAAATGGTGCGGGTGTTTCCGTTGCCGGTTGTGGGCCTGACAACAGGGCCTACGAGTTTGTGTAATGGTACGGTTACGGGCGCACCCTTTACTAATACTGTTCCGGGGACATGGAGCAGTAGTAATACCGGTGTAGCTACCATAAACAGCGGTGGCACTGCAGGTGGTGCAAGTGTGGGAGTGACCATTATCTCGTATTCTGTAACATCACCCAATGGTTGCGGTACGGCAACAGATACTTTGCTGTTGACAATTGACCCTACACCAAATGCGGGCTCCATCGCCGGGCCTACTGCAGTGTGCGCAGGTACTACCATAACCCTTACTAACGCAGCTAGTGGTGGTACATGGATAAGTAGTAATACTGCAAGAGCAACCGTGAGCGGTGGTGTAGTAACAGGCGTAGCAGCAGGTAATGTGATCATATCATATAGTGTTGCCAATAGTTGTGGTACAGCAACCGATACCCAAATGATAGTTGTTAATCCGCAGCCAAATGCAGGTACTATAGTCGGGCCGGGTGATGTGTGCGTGAGTACTAACATGACGTTGACCAATGCCGCTACAGGTGGCACATGGAGCAGCAGTGCTCCGGCAATTGCCAGTGTGGTAGGTGGCGTCGTACATGGCGCGGTAGGTGGTACAGCAATCATATCCTACTCATCGAGCACGGTATGCGGAACACAGGTGGATACGCAAATGGTAACAGTAATATCTGCTACCACACCGGGTACAATTGGCGGTCCAACTGCAGTGTGTGCAGGTATTCAGATCTCATTGACAACAAGTGTGGCAGGTGGTACATGGAGCAGCAGTGCAACCGGTACTGCCACAGTAGCGAATAGCGGCGTTGTGACCGGTGTAGCCGCGGGAAACGTAGTGATCTCTTATAGTTTTACGGGTGCCTGCGGCGTTGCGGTAGATACCCAGAATATAGTGGTATTGCCACAGCCAAATGCAGGGAATATAACGGGGTTACACAGGGTATGTACCGGCTTTGATATTACGCTCACCAATACAGCCGGTGGTGGCACGTGGACCAGCAGCGATGCCTCGGCTACAGTTGTAGGTGGAGTGGTGCACGGCGCGGCCATAGGTACTGCCATCATATCTTTTTCTATCACTAATAGTTGTGGTACTGCCGTAGATACGCAGGAGGTCATTGTAAGTCTGGCGCCCGATGCGGGTTTGATAACGGGTACAACAAGGGCGGTTTGTGAAGGGTCAATAATTACTCTTACAAATACGGCTTCTGCCGGGAGCTGGATATCGGCAAATACTGCCAGGGCAACTGTGAACGGAGGGGTGGTATATGGGGTAGCTTCAGGTAATGTGGTCATATCTTATACGGTTGTCAATAGCTGCGGTACTGCAACAGATACCCAGAGGATAAATGTTATCGGGTTACCGCATGCAGGTACTATAACCGGTGGTAATGTAATTTGCACGGGCACCGATCTTACACTCTCCGGTGTAGTTATCGCAGGGGTTTGGTCGTCAAGTAACCCGGCTGTAGCCAGCGTTGTAGCAGGGGTAGTGCACGGCGCAACAGTTGGGACGACTATAATATCCTATTCATTTACTAATAGCTGCAGCACGGATGTAGACACACAAATGGTGCAGGTAAATTTGTCGCCTGACGCAGGAGCTATAACCGGCACCACAAGAGTAGTGTGTGAAGGCTCGGTGATCACGCTGAATAATACGGCTACAACCGGTAGCTGGATATCGGCAAATAATGCGACAGCAACAGTAAGTGGTGGTGTGGTTTATGGTGTGGCAGCGGGCAATGTAATTATATCTTACAGTGTTGTCAATAGTTGTGGTACTGCTGTTGATACGCAGATGGTACGGGTAAATCCATTACCACACGCGGGTATTATCACCGGTGGGCATTTGGTGTGTACCGGGGTGAATCTTACGCTGACAAATCTGACAACGGGTGGTACGTGGTCTTCCAGCGACCCAACGGTTGCAAGTGTAGCGGCGGGAGTGGTACATGGTGCTGCTGTAGGCACTGCAATAATATCTTATTCAATAACCAATAGTTGCGGTACAGATGTAGACACACAGCAGGTGCAGGTAGATCTTTCGCCTAATGCGGGTGTCGTTTTCGGCCCGGTAAGTGTTTGTGAAGGTTCATTGATAACGCTGAGTAGTACTGTAGCATCAGGTTCATGGACATCGGGTAATGCTGCAGTAGCAACTGCGAGTGGCGGTGTCATTGGGGGTGTGTCTGCAGGTAGTGTGGTTATCTCTTATTCTGTAACCAATGGCTGCGGTACTGCAGCCGATACTCAAATGGTAACGGTGAATCCTTTGCCACATGCGGGTACGCTAACAGGTGCTACGTCGGTATGTACGGGTGCGCAGACTACGCTTGTGCCATCTGCGACGGGCGGTGTATGGGCCGCTACTAATGGCTCAGCTACTGTTGTAGCCGGTGTTGTGTCAGGTATAAACCCGGGTGTTGATACGATCAATTATACAATTACAAATGGTTGTGGTAGTGATGTGGTAAGCAATGTAATGACTGTTAATTTGTCTCCTTCAGTAAGTGTTATTACCGGCCCTGGTTCGGTATGTGCCGGGCAGTCTATTACTTTGATGGATAGTGTCAGTGGTGGTACATGGACTGCATCTAATGGCCGTGCTACTGTAATTGGCGGAATAGTTACCGGTAATAGCCAGGGAGTTGATACGATCACCTACACCGTTTCAAATGTGTGTGGCTCTGTATCTGCAACTCATGTTGTGGTCATAGATACGCTGCCACCTGCAGGTGTGATCAATGGGTTATCCAGTGTTTGTGTGGGTGCCGTTATTACATTAACTAATGCAATAGCTGGTGGTGTATGGAGTGCTACAAATGCCAGTGCGACAGTATCGGGTGGTATAGTTACGGGAGTGGCTAACGGCGCTGATACAATACTATATACCACAACAAATATCTGCGGATCAGCAGTAGCTACTAAAAATATTGTTGTTAATAATTCACCGTACGTAGATACCATATCAGGAGCCAATACAGTTTGCCAGGGGCAGGTGATCACGTTGACCAATACTGT
>CANBQQ010000154.1 GCA_947371715.1 Flavipsychrobacter stenotrophus | reverse complement strand
CCTATCGCAGGGTGTGCCTCCGCCGATGGGCGAAAAGTTCCGGTGCCATTGGCGCTAAAACTGCACTCGGTGTAGTTGCCTATACTGCCCGCACCTGCAGCAAACATGGCATCCCGCACTTTATCGGCAATACTTACCGGGGCATAAGTATATAATTTGCTTAATGTATTGGTTTTGGGGGTGAGTATCTTTTTATTGATCAGCCCCAGTTTTTCGGCTATTTTGTCGTTCACCCCATCCGGCATATTATCCAGATTGGTATGTGCGGCATAGATGGTAATGTCGTTTTTTATGGCTTTGATCACTATCCGCTCCACATAGTTTCGCCCCATTATCTTCTTCAGTCCCGAGAAAATAAGCGGGTGGTGGGCAATGATCAGGTTGCAATTTCTGCTAATGGCCTCGTCTATCACCCCCTCGGTCACATCCAGCGTCAGCAGGGTTCCGGTCACCTCCATATTGCTATCACCTACCTGTATGCCGCAGTTATCATAGCTCTCCTGGTATACAAGTGGTGCTATGGCTTCAATGGCATTGGTTACATCTTTTACCAGCATATAATTAATCTAATATCAACAAATGTAGGCACACAATTATTAACTATTGTACCCGTTATACATATTTTGTATCATTGTCCCTAACAGTCACGCTTATCATATGAACCTTAAACCTATCTACGGAATCCTTGTCGTATTGCTCATAGTTATTATTCCACTTTTTGCGCATCTGGGCGAGTTGCCTATACAACAGTGGGATGAAGGCCGCCTGGCTATGAAAGCAATTGAGATGACCGAAAGCCACAACTGGCTGATAACAACTGTAAATGGATTTTCAGATCATCTGAGCGTTAAGCCTCCTCTGCTAACCTGGATACAAGCTCTGTTTATTAAGCTATTGGGTGCAAATGAGTGGGCAATCCGCCTGCCATCTGCATTAGCTGCACTGGCTACCTGTCTGTTCATGTACTGGTTCTTTGCATGGAAATTTATTAAGGATGTATGGCTGGGCATAATCTGTAATCTACTGCTCATTAGTTGCATGGGGTATGTTACGCTGCATGGTACCCGCAGTGGAGACTATGATACCTTGCTTACCTTGTTTACCACCGGCTATATCCTGTGTTTCTTTCTCTACCTCGAAGAGCAGAGAACAATGTATCTGCACGTTGCGATGTTGTTACTCACTTTGTGTGTTTATACTAAAGGTGTACAAGGGCTAATGTTCCTACCTGCATTACTACTGTATGTTATTGTTACTAAGAAATTACTGTTTGTATTTAAGGAGAAATGGTTCTACATAGATGGTGTGGTATTTGTTGCATTGGTGCTGGGGTACTACATGGCAAGAGATCATTATGACCAGGGCTATTTTGGAGCTGTGATCATCAATGAGTTGGGTGGGCGCTATGGTCAGGTGCTGGAAGGACATAAGGGTACATTCTTTTACTTCTTTAACTGGATCGACGAGCGCGCTTTTACCTACTGGTGGCCGGCTTTGGTTGGTGGATTTATAACCGGTGGACTCACTGCCGATAAACAGGTTCGTCGTTTAGTGTTGTACCTCTCGCTGGTAATGGGTGTGTACATGTTTGTCATATCATCTGCAGAGACCAAGTGCTGGTGGTATATAATGCCGGTAATGCCCTTTATGGCTATAGTTGGGGGAATATTCATCAATACTATTTTCAAAGCTTTGGGTAGAGTAGATGTTAGTAAAAGCATGAGGTGGAATGTGCTTCCGTATTTGTTTCTTATTGTGACAGCGCTACCGGCGTATAATACTATCCTCAAAGTAACAACCGGCGGACAGCCCGCAAGCCAGTGGGACTATGTGAACAAAGATATGAGCCAGATTCTCTTCAACGTGGCCAATGATAATGATAAAAGCCTGGATGGTTACCTGGTATTGGATAACTATGATGATAACCTTACCTGGTATAGGGAAGTGATAAAGCGCCAACATAAGCCAATTCAGTTTTCACCGGATAAAGACCCCGGGACGGCAACCAAAGTGGTAGCTTTCAGGTTCGATACAAAATGGGCGTTAGATAGTCTCTACGACCTCTCCGTTACATATAGCAGCGGCACAGTAAACTATTACACCATAAAGGGGAAGAAGACGCATCTGCCGGCGGTTGACAGTGTAGTTGAAGTCAATGGTGCGCTTCAGTCGGTTGTTCAGTAAATTTTCTGAAGCAACGCAACGTGTGACATTGGCTTCTCGCTAGACAACCTAAGTCTCAAATTTCGGGATATTTTTTACCTGACATATCAGTTGCCACGACCTTCAGGTCGTGGACTACAGAGAAATTAAGGATTGGCTTTAGCCAAATTTGTTCCGGCATGATGATACTCTCTAGTGTAGCATTTCGGCTAAAGCCTTTTGTTATTTTTACTTTTGCCACGACCTAAAGGTCGTGGCAACTGATAGATAATGAAGCCACGGAAAGGCAAATCTGCCGTTGTCGGTCTTCTCACAAATAACATCTCTCTGTCGCGAGAGTTAGCGTAGCGCTCTCGTGACGACTAGTTTATCGGGTCTCTGACCCGAACATCCGGGCGTATTCTTTTTGGGTTGTGACAACTAACTACAAACTATCCTGGTTCACATAACCACTCATTTTCCCATAAACTGCTTCAGCCTCCTTGTAGCCTGCTCAGTAACCTTTTGTCTCAGAAAACCCGTCCAGCCAAGCAATAGGCCTGATATGCCCAATGCCTGTCGGCTCCATACCCAGAAGTCGAAAGTGTCGCTGTGTTTGATGATCTTACCATCTTTGAATTCAAATTCGGCATGTACGCTGTTCACCACCTTGCGGCCGGTTTTGCTGAATGTATAGGTGGCTACCCAGTCGGCGCTGCCTTTATGATCATTGGCCACAACATTGCTATAGGTCACCTGTACATCCGTTCCTTTCATCAGCATGCGCCACATACTTTTAGCTTCATCACCAAGTAGTACTCCAAAGGCCGGGTCCTGAAATGTGATGTTGTCGTCATAGCAATCAGCCATACTTGCAGCATCATGTGCATTGAATGAAGAATAGAATTTTTCGATGGTTGCGGCGTTGTTCATGCTATGGTGTTTTGTATAAAGTTAGGAAACGTTAGTAAGTACCAGTCCCGATCGATCTTATTTTCTACCTATGTAATAATTAACCACCCTTGTTTCCTTAAAGCCCACTTTTTTATACAAATTATAAGCTCTCTCATTCTTGCTGTCAACTTCCAATTCCACCTCGCAGTCCTGTTGTTTCAGCACGTCTAATATCGAATTGATCAACTCGAATCCCAAGCCCTTGCCCTGGTGCTTTTCGCTAACCCCCAACCCATAGATGGTGGCCTTATTGCCGGAATAATAGAGCGTACAGATCCCGATTATTTCGTCGCCCATCTCTGCCATATACTGTTTCCTGTCGCCCGACTGCAGGCAGGATAAGATCATGTTTCTCGACTCTTCCTCTGTTTCATGAAATAAAACTGAATTGATGTTGATGAAATCATCTACGTCGTCCGGCCCTGCTGCTCTCACCTTGATCGCTGACTTATATTTCCCTGTACTTCCTGCATGTGCCATAAGGTATTCAATATGGTCACATAGCAACCCCGCCCGCTCTATTGCGGCCATGCCCTGTGTAGATTCATTGTCTACAACAAACAACATTGTCGGTATACTATAAATCGCTATTTCATTGCGGCAGACAGCTATCAGTTCACTGAATATTCCGTTGTTGCGCTTGGCTGGATGCACACAACCCGATATTTCTGCGACTTCACTCTGATGATTAAAAACCGATAGCACACCTACTACCTCGTCTTCCTCAAACCAGAGCAACCATGAATGCATCTCCGGATAATAATTTAAACTATGATCTAACTGTATCGGCACAATTGACCCGTCATACACTTCGCATAAGGCGGTCAGAGATTTAACGGCCGTTTGCACGTCGTCGGGAAGGGTTATATATTTCTTGATCATTAGGCTTGTTGGAAGGTGTAAAATACTGTTTTAACGGATTAAAGAAAGAATAGAAAAAAGCGCAATTGTATTCTTCGCAAAACGCAATAAGCATAACGAAGAAAAAATATGGCAAAGGCATACAAATCCGCTCAACTTTCCCCTAAATTTGTAGCATGAATTTTTCTGAAATAACACAAGACGATCTGTTTGATCTGGGTTTTGAGCCTTTGGTAACTGAGAATACCAAGTCTATGGATTTTGAGCACAAAGAACTGGGTATCAAGTTATGGAAAGGTATGTACAATCCTGATCCACAGTCAAGATTCTGGAAAATGGGTTACGGCAAGGAAAAAGTGCAGTTCGAATCACTGGAGCAGCTGACAGCGTACATGGAGTCGCTGAAAGCTTAAGAGTACACCCCGCAAACCGGATCTTTTGAAGGTCGATCTATATTGTCAATTACGCCCTGTAGTTGGTTGGTATAGGTTGGTTAAGGGATTTGTGCCGTCAATAAAATACTATTCTAAGATACTTATTAATATTGGCCCTTCGTTTATCTGAGCGAGGGGCTTTTTATTTGAGTATCTCACCCGAAATGTGGTTATAAATTGCTTAGATAGCCTCGTCCCCAAATAGGTTTACATGTTTGTATTTGGTTTTTGCTTGTCTGCTTAGCGCCTACCCGCTGTGGAGACGCAAAATCTTGCGTCTCTACTAATCTATATGGTTCAATGTTTTGAAAAGTGGCAGTTTTTCACGAAAGTGGCAGTTTTAGGTATGCTGTTTTTGCTGTAATTCTTTATTGGTGGGTATTTCAGCCTGTTTTAACAAACTGCCACATTCTGCCACTTTCTGCCACTTTCTGCCACATGTTGCCACTTTTTTCTGCTACTTTTTGGCTTGGTGAATTGTCTGAACCAGGATTTAAAGGATTAAAGGAAAAACAGGATGCCTGTTGCATGAATATTGTAATATAATTATTACAGGCAGAAGATTTTGGACTTCTGCGTGGATGGTGATAGTGATTCATAATGTCAAAGAGCGCGTAGGTTTTCACCTGAATTGAGTGCAAATTAATACGGGAATTTGTTTCAGGCAAATAAACATATCCACATTTTTGTGGATAACTCTATGCAAGTTTTATTGGATCAAAGGGTTAGGTGTGGTTACTTGAAGTGACACATATTTTTGAAGTAAATTTAAAGGCTTGTCAATTATGCGTCGGGTATCCTTTTGTTCCTTGAATCCTTGAAATCATGGTTCAGACAAACACAACCACAAAAAAGCACCGCCTTCCTGCGAAAACGGTGCTTATATAAATGATATCTTATGATCTATGATTCTGTAGAACGTTCCTTTTCTATCCGGCCACGTTTCATTGGGTTGGCGGTATTGGTAGCATATTCTTCGCGCTGGCGCAAAAGATCCAGGCACTGGAATACTGCTTCGCGGAAAGATTCCGGCTCAGCTATATTCTTACCTGCTATGTCGAATGCGGTACCATGATCGGGCGAAGTACGGATAACCGGCAGACCGGCTGTATAGTTAACACCACCACCTTCTGCCAGAGTCTTAAACGCCACAAGACCCTGGTCGTGGTACATGGCCAGTACAGCATCGAACTCGGTATAGCTGCCACGGGCAAAGAATGCATCGGCGCTGTAAGGGCCAAATGTAAGATTGCCTGCCTGGCGCAGCTGATCGATAACCGGCTTGATGATGGTCTGCTCCTCGGTACCTATTTGTCCGTCGTCACCGGCATGGGGGTTAAGGCCAAGCACAGCTATCTTCGGCTTATCAATCCCGAAATCCTTTATCAGGGTTTCCTTCATGATGGCCAGCTTAGATAGCAACAGTTCTTTGGTAATGGTAGCAGAGATCTTTGATACAGGTATGTGCTCGGTAACCAGGCCCACGCGCAGCTTGTCGTTATACAACAGCATCAGCACATCTTTAGCACCAAATTTGTCTTTAAAGAATGGGGTATGACCGGTAAAAGGGAAGTCGGCAACATTGGTATTGCTCTTGTGGATAGGAGCGGTTACCAGTGCATCCAGCTGACCATCTTTCAGGCATTGGGTAGCTACCATCAGCGAACGAACGGCATACTTGCCACCGGCTTCTGTCAATACACCGGGCTGCAAGGGTACCTCATCTTCCCAGCAGTTGAATATGTTGATCTGCTTATAGTTAAGCACAGCCATATCCTTGGTGCTGGTAAAGTTGAAGGTATATTCCGGCGACAGGCGGCGGTAAAAATTGATCACCTTGTTGGACGCGAAAATAACAGGCGTACACAATTCCAGTATCCGGTTGTCGGAAAAGGTTTTGATGATCAGTTCCAGGCCTATCCCGTTAAGGTCGCCCGTTGTAATGCCTATAACCGGTTTGTCTGTATTTACTTGCATAATGGTTTGTTCAAAAGGTTTTGGCTCGTTTTCGGTTTAGTGATCGGTGCCGGAATGTTATGTCGCCCATACAGGGCTAATTTGCTCATTGTATTTGTACGAGGGGTTTAAACCCCTCGCTATTTATTTCGCCCTTACAGGGCTTTGTGTTTGTTTCGTTTTGTTCGTCACAGGGTTAAAACCCTGTGCTAACATTATTAGCCCTTTCAGGGCTTTTGTTGAAAGTAAGTGTTTTGTTGTTCACTTACACAGGATTGCGCCCCCGCAGGGCTTGTGTCTTGTTGTTTTTTAACGTAGGGCTTGCGCCCTACGCTGTTGTGTTTCGCCCCTTCGGAGCTTGTTTTATGTAAAGAAAATGGGCTTATATAGACGTTCGCTACCTTCGGCATCGTTTTCTATTTTTATTCAGTTTCTATAAACATTTGATGCCTTCAGCATCATGACATGGAATGTTCTAAAAATGTATGTCATGAGCTTTTTAGTTTTTATCCTGCCTACCAGCAGGCAGGTTTTAATTTTTTAGTTAACTATGATTTTCCCATGTGCGAAACGAAGTCCAGCAACATACGCATACCGTAGGCAGTACCGCCGATAGGGTAGTAGCCTTTCTTAGCCACATTGAAAGAAACACCTGCTATGTCGAAGTGCATCCATGGGTAGTCGGTAAAATGCTCCAGGAATTTACCTGCTGTAATAGCACCACCTGTAGCACCGCCAATGTTCTTGATGTCAGCAATATCAGATTTTATCTGGTCGCCATATTCATCCCACAACGGGTATTCAACCAGTCGCTCGTACTGGCGGAAACCACTGTCGCGGAAGGCCTGCTTCACATCATCACCAGCGGTACCCATGCACACTATTCCATGTTCTCCAACGGCAGCTGACGCTGCACCTGTAAGGGTAGCGAAATCGACCACCAGTTGCGGATTGTAGCGCTTAGCGAAGTGGAGTGCATCGCCCAGCAACATACGGCCTTCAGCATCGGTATTCAGTACTTCTACTGTAGCTCCGCTCATCATTTTGATGACATCGCCCGG
>CANBQQ010000153.1 GCA_947371715.1 Flavipsychrobacter stenotrophus | reverse complement strand
AAGCGCTACTTCACTACCCAGCACAATAGAGTTATTGCCACCTTCCAATTCCGACGCAGTAAAATAGCGGCCCTGTGCCAACTCTATGTTCTGGATCTTATCAAAATCAGTATTAATAGTATAAGCTCTTATACTGCTCAGCTCGGCATCATTATATTTTACAGTAAGGTTCCTTACCGGCAGGCATAGTGTGGTTATTGCCAGGTTGCGTATCTGCCCGTTTATAGCATATACTTCGGTCTTTGTCATGCTTGGGCGGCGCCAGTATTCCCACCATTTATATTCACCGTCTTCCATACCCGGCCATGGCCAGCGGCCCACGTAGAGCACATCGCTGCCCAGGGTTTCTACATTCTTCTGTATCATGCCCCTGGCACTATCCAGTGCGGTAAGGACAGCAATAATGCAAAAGATACCAATAGTGATACCCAGCAGCGATAAAAAAGTACGCAATTTATTTACCCTCAGTTCCTGTAGGGCCTGTACTATGCTGGTTATTACTATTTGTCCAATATTGTTCATCGGGGAGAAACAAAAATAGCGGTTAATATCTGTTTTTAGCAATAAATTTGCCGCAACAAAATTCTGCTTGTTGAAGCCGGTAATCAAGAGACTGACCAGAAGAAAAGCGATCACAAACCCCATACAGGAGAAAACATACTTCCTCTCTTTACTACTATTATTAAGAAACAAGGCTCTCAGATTTCAACATTTTCGCCGCTACCTGCTCCTCAGGTTCACCATAATACTGGCGCTGAATATGCAGAGCACCATAGTCAGCTACTTTGTTTACCAACTCACCTACAACCCCGTTACCCAAAAAGGAGATGCACTGGTATTAGGCCTTATGGGTTTATGGGAGGTGATACCAGCCATAGGCTTTTCACTATTCTCGGGCCATTTTGTAGACCTGCTGGAAAAGAAGGGCCTCATATTAAAATGTATCATCGGCTACCTTTTACTTACTGTATTCTTCATATCACTGGCATGGCCGGGCGCACATACCATCATCTCCAAACACTATATTATATGGCTCATATATGCCGGTATATTTATTGGTGGCGCGCTGAGAGCTTTTCTTAGCCCGGCGTCATTTGCCCTCATGGGCATGATACTTCCCCGCAAACTATATGCCAATGCGACGACCTGGAGCAGTACTGCATGGCAGTCAGGTTTTGTAATTGGTCCGCTATTGGGTGGCTTTCTTATCGCCGCGTCAGGTTTTCATGGTAGCTTGATCAGTGTGGGAGCAATCGAATTGATCTCCCTTTTCGCCATTATTACTATACCTGTGCAGGCCATACTCAAGAAAGAAAAAGAGCCGATCCTAAAAAGCCTTGGCGAAGGCCTGCGCTTTGTTTTCAGCACACAGCTTATTCTGGCAGCCTTGTCGCTCGATATGTTTGCGGTTTTATTTGGTGGCGCGGTGGCATTGCTTCCTGTATTCTCTAATGAGATATTAAAGACCGGCGAAGTTGGGTTTGGCTGGATGCGCGCTGCGCCCGGCATTGGTTCAATAGCCATGCTGATGGTGCTATCGTTCATGCCGCTGAAAAAGAAACCGGGCATAAAACTATTGTTATCTATAGCCGGATTTGGCATTACTACTATATTATTTGGCCTTTGCGGCAATATCGCAGATACTACTATATTGGGTACTGTGTTTGGCTGTAATATCTCCTGGGCCTTCTTGCTCGCCTTCTTTATGTTGTTATTGGGGGGCATGTTCGATGCAGTGAGTGTGGTCATTCGAAGCACCGTATTACAGCTATATACTCCCGATAATATGCGTGGTCGGGTAGCCGCAGTAAACACTATGTTCATCAGCTCTTCTAATGAGCTTGGTGCTATGGAAAGCGGCATTACCGCCAAGTGGATGGGTACGGTACCGGCCGTGGTCTTTGGTGGATGTATGACACTGGTGGTGGTGGGCTTTACCTACATTACCGCCCCTATGATGAGAACATTAAAGTTGACCCCACCTAAGGAAGAGGTATAAACCCACTCCTTATTTTCGATCCTATCTAAATTTCTTTACCATCTATTCATCATTTCTCTTTCTATTTCATTTTTTACATTAACTTTGAAATACAAAGTACTTTTATGGCTTTCAATTTAAGATATTTCCTCTGGGCAATAGTCCTGTTTATTACCGAAGTATTTATCGCTGCATTTATGCACGATGACTTCATTCGTCCGACGTTTGGCGATTTCCTGGTAGTGATGCTAATGTATTGCGGCTTGAAGAGCTTTATAAAAGCCGGTTACCGTACAATGGCTATAGCTGTGCTGTTCATCGCTTATACCATTGAGATAACGCAGTACTTTCATCTTATAGTACACCTTGGGCTGCAGCATTCCCGCCCCGCTCAATGGATACTTGGGAGCGGTTTTTCGTGGGGCGATATGCTGGCCTATACGCTGGGTGTTGGTTGTATATGGCTTATTGAAAGCAGGAAAAAGACAACGCAACTTTCGGCAAAATAAGAGTGGTATATTTGCAGTATTGCCGGTTCTTTTTGTCCTTTCTGAATTTCATTGATGGTTATTGAATATTTTTCTTACATTTGCATCCCGTTCAACCATATATAGCGGAGAATAAAATTTTATTTTTCATGGTTGCGGTTTTATTGATATTTTTTTACTTACCTTTGCAGTCCTAAAAAAATTAAAAATCATGGCACGTGTTTGTCAGGTAACGGGTAGAAAACCTGTTGTAGGTCATAAAGTTTCTTTCTCTAACAAAAAGGCGAAACGTCGTTTCCTGCCTAATTTGCAGACTAAGCGTTTCTTCATAGCTGAAGAAGACCGTTGGATCACCTTAAAATTAACTACAGATGCTATCCGCACTATCAACAAGAACGGATTGAATGTAGTGTTGAGCGAACTTCGCGAAAAAGGTATTAAACTATAATTTTGTTACGTTAAATAATTCAAAGCTTAAAAAATGGCTAAAAAAGGAAACCGCGTTCAAGTTATAATGGAGTGCACCGAGCATAAAAACAGCGGAATGCCCGGAACCAGCCGTTATATTACTACTAAGAATAAGAAAACAACTACAGAACGCCTGGAGTTGAAGAAATACAATCCTATTCTTAAGAAAGTAACAGTACACAAAGAAATTAAGTAATCAATTTAAAATATTTAAGCGATGGCAAAAGCAGCTAAAACCGCGATAAAGAAAGACCCGAAAGCGGCAGCAGAAGCTAAAAATTACACCAAAGTAATTAAGGCAGTACGCAGCCCTAAGACCGGAGCATATACTTTTAAAGAAGGTATGGTGCATAAAGATAAGGTGAAAGACTATTTAGATCAAGTAAAATAGCCGCCCCTCTAAGCCCAAGGGAATATCTATAGCCCCCAGGACTTATAAACTATATTTAAAAGCCACCCTTACAGGTGGCTTTTGTTTGTTGGTCTATTACCAGGTGATGTTTATTCGCAGATAACGTTGAAGCAAATCAGGCGCGCTCATCAGCTTCTGCCTGGTCATCATCACCCATCGTGTCCTCTTCATCCCAATCATCGTCTTCATCAAGTGTCTCATCCATTTCTTCGTCGGCAGTCTCGCCTTCTTCGTTGCGGTTAGATATCTCCTCGTTATTGTCGCGCGCTCCTCCCGATGTTGTTACGCTGCTGCCACGTGTGGTTCTTTCCCTGTAGTCGGTCTGTGTGCCGCTGGGCACCCTATCCCTGTCCGGCTGTTGGTTAACGCCTTGTTGCTGCGGCACATAGCCTGTTTCATTCGTCCCTTGCTTATTCAGCTGTTCGTTGTTTTCTGTTTGCGTTTTCATGATTGTTCTTTTTAAAATACAATCCAAAGGCAGCTAACATCATGCCGTGGCACTACTACCGGTAGTAAGGTTCAATGCCGCATTCACTGCGGCCCACGTCCCATTTTTACATTCGTAATTATCCAGCTTCGGGGTAAATTTCTGTAACAGAGATATTTGCAGTAACAAATGTTCAAAACCGCCAACAACATGGCCAATAAAACACGTTGAAACAATATTTTTATATACCTTTATTTAACAGCAGTAAAGCCAATGGAAGAGATATTTATCCTGATTGCAGAAGATGACGCAGATGACCGGTTTTTGTTGCAAACTGCATTTGAGGAAAATGGGTATAAAGACAAGCTACACTTTGTAGAAAATGGGGTTGAAGTACTGGAGTACCTGCATAAACATTCCCAAAACGGGCAACCCGACAAAATGCCCAATTTTATTCTTCTCGATTTAAACATGCCTAAAAAAGACGGCCGCGAAGTATTGAAGGAACTGAAAAGTAATCCTCTTTACAAGAAGATACCCGTGATCATCTTCAGCACTACTAATAATGAGCAGGAAATGAGACGTTGTTATGAACTGGGAGCTAATTCTTACATAACGAAACCAAACAGCTTTGAGAATTTAATAAAGACAGTGGCAGTATTACGCAGCTATTGGATCCATACCTCTATTTCACCTTAGTACAATGGCATTGTTTTTGAACGTCATGTAGTGACCTATAACAACTACCAAAGTAAATTATCAGATAACATCAATATAGAAATACCTGAAAATCATTATTTAATAGTGTTGTGAAATTGGGCAGTGAATGATAATCTGGTTTAACAGCAATAAATATGTCAGTTGAGAAAAAAATACTAATAATAGATGATGAAACCGACCTGTGTCTTTTACTAAAAGATTACTTCATACGTAAACATTATAATGTCTTCCTGTCACACACCCTGTCTGAAGGCAAGAAAATATTGAATGAAGTAAGACCGGACATACTCTTCCTCGACAATAATTTACCCGATGGTATCGGCTGGAGCAATGCCGCCAGCTTTGCAACTTCTTACCCCTCTACTTATATAGTTCTTATTAGTGCCTTTCACCCTGAGATACCCGTTATGCCTGAGCACACGCGGTATAAAGTATTGGAAAAACCGATCAGCCTCAGCGATCTGGACCTGCAACTTGCATCTCTGTAAATTCTGAAAATTTGTTCAGGCCCAAACTATTGAGCCAGAGGGAAACTTATCGTGAATACAGTCCCCTTTCCAAGTTCTGATGTCACCTCTATAATTGCTTTATGCGCCTGCAGTATATTTAGGGTAAACGTTAATCCCAACCCTACCCCATTTCTCTTTTGAGTAAAGTAAGGTTCAAAGAGCCTGGATATATTCTCCTCGCTTATTCCGGCACCATTGTCAGTAATAGTAAGAATGGCGTATTTGTCATTATGATCTATATTGATAACGAGCATACCTTGCCCTTCAGCCATTGCCTCAATAGCATTGATCACTATATTCAATAGCGCCAGCTTCAGCTTTTCCCGATCTGCCATTATCTCCTGCATAGCATCAGGATAATTTACGTGCAGCTTCATGTTTTTAAGCGTAATGCGGTCTATCGATGCAGAGATCACATCATCCAGCACATTCTGCAAAACCTCTCTCTGTAGCGTATTCTCTGCCGGGCGCGAGGTATATAGCAGCTCACTGATAAGGTCACTTATACGCTTGCTGTTGCGCTGTATTATATTCATATAGAGCTCCATGCTTTCATCTTTGATATAATGTTGCATTTGCTCTATCGACAAGGTAATGTTATTTAGTGGGTTGCGTACCTCATGCGCGATGGTGCGCACAAGCCTGCCGGCAGCTGCCAGTTTTTCTCCCTGCAGGTTGGCTTTCTCTATCTTTTTAAGATTGGTGATATCGTGTATAATACCTTGCACATAACCACTTTCTGTTTCGTTCTGCTCCATGGTCACAGACAGCGTACACTGCTTCTTTTCGCCGTCTTTGGTATTGAGTAGTACTTCCCAGTCATTTACACTATGGCGGTGTGGCAATGACTGCAGCAGAAATTTTTTGTGTTGAGACTGATCAATGATATCACCCAGGCTTGTACCCAGTATTTCTTCTTTTGTAAATCCCAGAAGATTGTAGATAGCCGAATTTACGTCGATGAAATTGAGGTGAATATCTGTAACGAACACTACGTCTTTCGACTTCTCAAAAATAGTTCTGTACTTACGCTCATTGGCTTGCAGCGCTTGCATAGTAGCCGCACGCTCTACCGCATATCTTATACAGCGCTCCATTTTTTCAACGGTAAGCTCTGTCTTTATCAGGTAATCTATAGCGCCATATTCCATGGCCTGTATATCTACCGCATAATTGCCTTTACCGGTAAGCAGCACTATAGGCTTATCACAATTATTTACTTTGGCTTCCTTAAGAAAATCCACACCCGATTTCGCGCCCAACCTGTAATCTACAAAGAAGAGATCATGCATGCCACTCAGCAGCCGCTTGATACCCTCATTATAATTAGGGCACCAGTCGATAATAAACGTGTTACCGGGAATAGAACGTATAAAATCGCTGGTAATGATAAAATCATCCTCATCGTCATCAACAATAAGTATACGGGCTGTCTTGTGTTTCAGGTTCATAATAGAGCTTTCCTTTTTTCAGGGATGATAAAAACGAATTTTGATCCTACATCGGGTGTACTCTCTGCATAAATGACACCATTATGATGCTCAACTATTTTCTTGCAGATGGCCAACCCGATTCCTGATCCGGGATATTCTGACTTGCCATGCAGGCGCTGAAACACATTGAATATCCTGTTCGCATATTCCTGTTCAAATCCTATACCGTTGTCAGTGATCTCTATTTTATAATATACACCATCCTTATTCAGTTCGTATTTTGCTTTTGTTCCCTGGTTCACCTCAGTTGCCTCTACACTAATGATGGGAGAGACGTGCGGCTTACGGAACTTTATGGCATTACTGATCACGTTGGTCAGTAGCTGCTTCATCTGGGTGGGTATTGCTTCAAGCACCGGCAGTTTGCCGAACCTCAAATGCGTGCTCGTCTCTTCCACCACCAGTTCCAGGTCCATCTTTACCTGTCTTGCTATCACATTTAGATCTACTTCAGAGAATGGTTGCTGTGCATTTGATATACGGGAAAACTCCAGCAGATCGTTGATCAGCATACGCATGTTTTCTGCCGATGCCGTCATCCTCGAAAGGTATAGTGCGCCCTCACCGGTGAGCACATCCTTATATTTTTCAGAAAGCCTGCTGCTGAAAGTAGTGATCTTCCTCAGTGGTTCCTGCATATCATGACTGGCTACGTAGGCAAACTCTTCTAATTCTTTGTTGGAATTATAGAGCATCTCTACTTTGTTTTTAAGCTCGTCCTCTCTATTGCGTTGACGCGTTACATCACGAAGGCTACCAATGAATTTCACCGGCTCACCCGTTTCATCTTTAACCAGGCGACCAAGGCTATGTACTATTTTTACATTCTTATTCTCAGTTATTATCCTGAATTCGATATCCAGCTTCCCCTCGCCTTCTAAAACTGCTGAAGTGGCCTTCGCCACCCATTCCC
>CANBQQ010000152.1 GCA_947371715.1 Flavipsychrobacter stenotrophus | reverse complement strand
GGTAAAGGATATGTAAATCCGGCATCACAGATACGCATACGCCTGCTGACAAGACATAAAAACGAAACAATAGACGAAAACTTCTTCTATAATAAGATCAAAAAGGCGTGGGATTATCGTAAAAGCATAGGCTACACAGAGAACTGCCGTCTGATATTTGCGGAAGCTGACGGACTGCCGGCGCTGATCATCGACAAATTCAACGACTACTTTGTTATACAGACGCTTGCACTGGGTATAGAACGCTGGAAGGAAGACATTGCAGATGCGCTGAAAAGGCTGTTCAACCCCAAGGGAATTTACGAGCGCAATGATGTGCCCGTGCGTGAATTGGAAGGCATGGAGCAAATAAAGGGCTTTTTAAGTGACCCTTTTGACACCAACATCATTCTGAACGAGAACGGCCTGAAATTTCATGTGGACATAGAGAATGGGCAGAAGACCGGTTATTTCCTTGATCAGCAAGACAATCGCCGCGCCATACAGCATATATCAAAAGGCGCTGATGTACTGGAAGCATTCTGCTACACCGGTACGTTCTCATTGCACGCAGCTCATTATGGTGCGAAAAGCACACTGGGACTGGATATTTCTGAAAACGCTGTAGCGACAGCCCGCCGTAATGCCACACTGAATGGCTACGATGATGTATGTAAGTTTGAAGCAGTGAACGCATTTGACGCGCTGAAAAAATGGGGTACTGAGGGTAAGAAGTTTGATGTGGTAATGCTGGATCCTCCTGCTTTTACCAAAAGCAGGGAAAATATAGATAAGGCTGTAACAGGCTATAAAGAAATAAACCTGAGAGGTATGAAGCTCACCAAACCGGGCGGCTTTCTGGTGACTGCGTCTTGTACTAACCTGGTTCCACCTGACCTGTTCCTGAAAACTATAGCTATGGCCGCTAAAGATGCACACCGCACGCTTAGGCAGGTATGCTGGCAAACACAAAGCAGCGACCACCCTATTATGTGGAATATACCAACAACACAATACCTGAAGTTTTTGATCGTGCAGGTGATATAAACGGTAAAATGGTAAAAGTTCGTATTGATGACTTGGGTAGATGAAACCCTGATCCTCAGCATGACAAACAGTCTGATGGTTTTCAATAAGGAGACAGGCAACCGACGTTACGTCCGCCAACAGATAATGAAGGCACGACATTTGTAACTAAAATGTTCATTACCGTTAGTACATTGCTTTATATGAATAAACTATTACTGCTTATCCTTTTACTAATACCTGCATTTAGCCTGCAGGCACAGGTTTCTAATGTTGTTTTTATAGGATCTATTAATGTTAAGGATGGTGAAGCATTTTCTTATAAGATCCAGGTGACGGACAGCAATGGCACGCTCACCGGCTATTCTGTAACCGATGTAATGGGACCTAACGAGACCAAGACGCTGATCAAAGGATCTATCAATGCCAACCAGAAATCACTGAAATTCAGAGAGACCAAAGTAGTAAGCACAAAAACCAAAACCGGTAGTGCACTCTGTTTTGTGCATGCTAATCTTAAAGCTTCGAAAAAGAAAGGCACTACTATACTGAGAGGCTCATTTACCGGCTATGGACAGGATGGTGTATCGGTCTGCGCAACCGGGACAATGATATTAGTATCTGCGAGTGATGTGATGGATAAGCTAATGAAATCGGACCTGAAGAAAGACACAACCGTAACCAAAAGCCTGATGAAAGTGATGGCCTCTGAAGAGCCCACCACACCCAAGGAAACAGTAGTATACCAGACAGAAAGTGCAGTACCTGATTCAAAAGTTATGAAAGTAACTCCCGGCAGTACGAAGGAATTTACCCATTCGGTGAAGTCGGCTAAGATGGAAGTATGGGATGCCAAAACAATAGACGGTGATATGATCACAGTCGTTCAAAACGGCAAGATATTATTAGAGAACTACCGATTGAGCGGCATACACAAAGAACTGAACATCAACCTGAGAACCTCAATGGCTGACACGATAAAGATCATTGCAGTTAATGAAGGATCGGAACCATTGAACACCGCACGCGCCAGAATAACCATGGGTACTGACATACAGTACATAGACGCCAGTACCACGCTGGATAAGCCTATATGGATAGTGCTGAAGAATAAGTAGAGCACCATTAGGTGTATGAGGAAGCGACAGATTTTGCATGCGCCAAAACCCCTGAAATAAAAAACGCCAAATTTTCCTACATTTGCGTTCTTCAAAATATCGTTACTTATGAACGAAGAATTAGAAATGATAATGGATGAGGTGTCGGTAGACATGAAAAAAGCTGTGACCCATCTTGAAACAGAATTAAGGAAAATACGCGCCGGCAAGGCCAATGCAGCAATAGTGGACGGCATATTCGTAGATTACTACGGCAGCGCTACCCCACTTGCCCAGGTAGCCAACATATCTATACCCGATGCACGTACTATAGCGCTGCAGCCATGGGAAAAGAGCATGATGGCCCCTATTGAAAAAGCGATCATAGCATCTAACATAGGCCTGAACCCACAGAACGATGGCACTTACATCCGCCTGTTCCTGCCGCCACTAACTGAAGAACGTCGTAAAGAATTATCTAAGCGCGCTTTCAACGAAGGTGAGCAAGCAAAGGTTTCGGTTCGCAGCATACGCAGAGAGAGCATAGAGCAGGTAAGGAAGTTGCAGAAAGATGGACTGAGCGAAGACACTGCCAAAAACTCTGAAACAGCAATACAGGCTATCACCGACAAGTTCATACTAATGGTAGATAGTGTGTGCAAGGAGAAGGAAAAAGAAATAATGACTGTCTAAGTGAAAAGTCAAAAGTTAAAACCTAAAAGTGTCTCTGTAAGCGAGCCTTAAATAGACACTCAATCAATATTTTAAAAACAGGTAGTGATCTTGGCTCCGTGCTTCCAGACACTACCTGTTTCACTTTGAGCAAATGATATTACCGGATAAGATACAGCAGCTGTTTCATTGCTCATTTCAAGATGAGATCATGCTGCTGTTCAATATCCCCATCTATGCCATATTCATTCCGCTGGAGATCTTACTCAGCAATTTCAACCACCTGAAGTTTTACAGTGTAAAGGAAACCATCACCAACGTATACCTTAACCTGCTGAATGCCGGAATAGATTTTCTGTTGCGTGTGTTCGTCTCACTGACAGTACTCAATTTCTTTTATCAATACAGGTTGCCTATACATTTAAACCCGGTGCTGTATTGGGTAGTATTGGTGCTGGCCGAGGATTTCCTGTTTTACATAGAACATTACGTAGATCACAACGTAAGACTGTTCTGGGCAGTGCATGTTACTCATCATTCGTCTCCGGAATATAACCTTACTACTGGGTTCCGGTCATCGGTATTCATGCCTATGTATCGGTTCTTTTACTTCATTCCATTGGTACTACTCAACTTCTCCCCTGCTGATATTTTCTTTGCCTATGCCATTACGCAGTCTTACGGCATATTGGTACACACCAGGGCTATTAAGAAGTTGCCACGTTGGATAGAATATATATTCGTTACCCCGTCTCACCATAGGGTACATCATGCCAGTAATATATCCTACCTGGATAAAAACATGGGTATGTTGCTTATCATTTGGGACAGGATATTTGGCACATTTACAGAAGAGCGTGCAGATGAAGAACCGGTCTATGGTATAGTAAAACCAATAGCCCACCCACACCACCCTATTTATATGGTAACCCATGAGTGGCAGGCAATAGCAAAAGACCTTAAACGTAAGGTACCTTTTGGTACTAAACTCAAATACCTGCTGAACCCACCCGGCTGGAGCCATGACGGCAGCACACAAACAGCCAAGGAAATGCAGGGAAAACCGGTTGATTAGGCGCATCATTACCCGGGGTTAAAATCCCGGGCTAACATTATTAGCCCTTTCAGGGCTCGTTGCTTATAGTCCACCAAGTGCAAGAATGTCTTCATACTCCTCGGGCCTTACCTTCCCTACAGATAAGCGGCCAAGCCTTACCAGGTCCATTTCGTTGAAGCGACCATCGGCTTTGAGCTGAGCAAGAGTAACCGGGGTGGGCAGTGTTTTGTAAGGTTTAAGATCAACCACTACCCATGCAGGATCTTCTGTAGTTGGGTCCTGATAAGCTTCTTTCACTACTTCGGCAATACCCACAATGGCCAATCCCTCATTACTATGATACCAGAAAACGCGATCGCCCTTTTTCATTTCCTTCATATTGTTGCGGGCACCATAGTTGCGCACACCATCCCAAAAGGTCTTCTTATCTTTTAGAAATTGGTCCCAGCTATATTTGAATGGTTCTGATTTTACGAGCCAGTAGTTCATTGCAGTGTTGTTCTTTGCGGTAAAGATAACCCGAGTTTCAATCAATTTTTAACGGGTGATCCGCTATCCTGCCTATATACTTATTAATATTAACTTCATTGAGCAATTGCGCCATTCAGTCATTGAGCCATTAGAAGAATTTTCTTACTTTTGCAACCTCAAACTATAAGATAAGCACTATTTAATATATGGGTAGGATATTTGAAGTACGTAAATCATCAATGTTTGCTCGCTATGACCGTATGGCGAAGCAGTTTAGCCGTGTAGGTAAGGAAATAGCAATTGCTGTAAAGAAAGGTGGTCCGGAGCCTGATACCAACCCAGCTCTGCGCCGTGTAATGCAGAATGCCAAAGGTTTTAACATGCCCAAGGACCGCATTGAGGCTGCTATCAAAAATGCGATGGGTAAAGACATCAGCAGCTACGAAGAAGTACTGTATGAAGGATATGCACCGCATGGTGTAGCTGTGCTGGTTGTAACTGCCACAGATAACACTACCCGTACGGTGGCTAACGTACGTTCACACTTCAACAAGGGTGGCGGTACATTGGGGAATAGCGGATCAGTAGTGTTCCTGTTCAAACACCTTGGTGTATTCAAACTGAAGTCTGACGGCCTGAACATGGATGATATGGAACTGGAGCTGATAGATTATGGCCTGGAAGAAGTGGGTGAAGATGCGGAAGGTAACATAATAGTACGTTGCGCATTTGCAGATTTCGGCAATATGCAGAAAGCACTGGAAGATAAGGGCATCACCCCTATATCATCTGAACTGGAGTGGATTCCTTTGAATACAGTAGAGGTAACACCAGAACAGGCGGAAGATGTATTTAAAATGATAGAGCGTATTGAAACTGATGATGACGTACAGTTGGTGTTCCACAACATGGCATAAGCTAAGTTAAAAGTCAAAAGTTAAAACCTAAAAGTGGTTGGTTAGCGCAGCCTTAACAACAAAGCCCCTGACTAAGGGGCTTTGTTGTGTTATCGTTTACCGCGGAAGAGCACACGAGTAGATGTGTGAGTTCCACCTTTATAACCTACAGATAGCGAATCGAGACTATAGAATATACTATCGCCTACAATAGCTGCGTAGTAACTATAAGGATAACCGTGAAGAACATATTTATTGTTGCTGTTTTTCAAAAAAAATGTAGGGTAAAAACCAGAGTAACTACAACTACTTTCGAATAACCCTCTGGTAAATGAATAGGAGCGCATTCTCAAACTATCATAGATGCATATTGAATCGGTTGAATTGTGGCTTACACAGACAATTAATGGGAATGAGAATGCAGTATCGAAGTAATCTCCATCCCTTTCCATATAACAACTATAGCTATAAACACCAATAAATGAGTCTGTGTAAACATTTCTCAGAGCAAATGCCGGATCAGGTGTCGCTAATGTTGGTACCATCTCTTTCTTGTGGCAGGCAACCAGAAGCAAGATCAAAGGCAGGAGTTTCAAAGATTTCATAGGACGAGTTTCATTAATAACGTAAATGTTAATTACTTATTGCTATTAAAGCTCAACGCCATAAAAGTATCAATCTATTACTCCTCAATGTCGTCAGGTCTATCATACCAGCGATATCGTGAACGACAGCTATTCATTTTTATTAAAAAGTAATACTTTTTAAATATTTTTTATTTACATAAATAGTGCCTTAATTGATAAACGTTAAGCACCAGACTAAGTAAAGCACCCTCTCAAAAAATCTCTATCAAATCCATATTAAAATAAAGGTTACCGCCTTGAAATTCCTTTCCCATCTGCATTTCAGCTGATGCGGAGCAATTTGCTACAGAAATCCAAAAAGCAAAAATATGTTGGATAACGTCAAATAAAATGAAACGTTTAACTAATCAAACTACGAAAGAATAGCTATCATTAAATATTAATTAATCTTTATCTAAAACTTGCGATAACAAAATAATCAAAAATATTACTTACGTTTGTAAGAGTCAATAACAAATCGATAACAATTAAGGCTTGTGATCATGAAATTCGCGGAAAGAAAAGGGATGCTAACAGACAACAACACAGCAAGTTAACTTGAAAATGACTATCTTGAGTAGGGAAAAAGTTATTAACAATGAATGCACATTTTAGAGCAAAAGTATACTATTAAACAAATATTTGCATACTGATATTTATTAATATTATAAAAAATGAAACATTTCTTCACATCGGGTCAGTTAAGATTCATAGCAATTACCATAGTATGTATGGTAATGAGCTATGCCGGTATGGGACAGAAAATATTCACCCCGGCTTCTAACAACAATATAGCAGGCGGCAGCACATATTGCCAGAATGTAACGGCAAGCGTACTCACCTATACATACAATACCTGCAACACAGGAAGCGGCAGTTCAGTAGGCACCTTCATTACAATCAAATGGTACAAAAACAGCGTTAATTCAACAACAGGAGGAACATTAGTGAGCACTACGATAGTACGCAGTGCACTAACCGCTACCGGCTCAAGTAATTATCAACCTTCTACATCTGTAGTTGGCACATTATACTATTACTGCATCATTACCTGGACAGATGCGGGCACCTGCAATCCGTCGGGCAGTGTTACAAGTACAACCGTAGCGGTAACTGTGAATACAACGCCTGATGTAATAACAGGATCAACGACGGGATGTGTGGGCACTTCCAGCACCTTATATAATACCGTACCCGGCGGCACATGGAGCAGCAGTTCTACTTCAATTGCAACAATATCAGCATCGGGAAGTGTAAATGCTGTTGCAGCAGGCTCTACAACAATTACTTATGCAATAGGGTCATGCAGATCAACTACTCCATTTACCGTTGTTTCTACCCCTGCAGCTATCACAGGCACTAATACGGTATGTGAGAACGCGGTTACATTATTTAACACCTCAAATACAGGCGGCACATGGACAAGCGCAAATGCAGCGGTCGCCACTGTTGACGCATCATCTCCGGTAAATGTAACAGGTGTTAGTGCCGGAACAACCACGATCAGCTATGTGATCTCACCTACTTGCTACGCAACAAGATCTGTAACTGTTAATACTGCACCGGCTACCATAACAGGAGCATCAGCTGCTTGTACAGGCACTACCACATCATTAGCCAATACTGTAGCAGGTGG